>NZ_JBEXZD010000082.1:0-38218 GCF_040628575.1 Streptomyces sp. NPDC006393 | reverse complement strand
CTCGAAGGTGAACGGCTCGGTGCCCTTGTTGGCCACCTTGATGTCCAGGCCGCCCTTGGCGCAGTCCTTCGCCGCGGACAGGGCGGGTATCGCGCTCGGCGTCCCGCGGGTCCGTCAGTCCGAGGCGACCGGCCCGGCGGTGCTCTCCCGGATCTGGAGCCTGGTGCGCAGCACCACGGTCTGCAGCGGTGCCGCGCTGCCCTCCATGCGCTGGAGCAGCAGATCGGCGGCGGCGCGCCCGAGCTCGTACGACGGCAGCTCCACCGCCGTCAGCGACGGCCGCACCAGGGACGCCCAGGGGACGTCGCCGAAGGAGAGCACGCCGACGCCGGGCGGGGTGCGGCCGGCCTCGTCCAGGGCGTCGAGGGCGCCGATGGTCATGAGGTTGTTGGTGACGAACACCGCGTCGGGCGGCTCGGGCAGGGCCAGCAGCTCGCGCATCGCCGCCCGGCCGCCCTCCACGCGGAAGTCCGCGTGCCGTACGTAGGTGTCGCCGGCCGCGATTCCCTCGCTCCGGGCCGCGTGCAGCGCCGCGCGGTAGCCGGCCAGGCGCTCCTCGGAGGTGGAGGCGCCCTCGGGTCCGGTGATACAGGCGATCCTGCGGTAGCCGGCGTGGAGCAGATGGCGGGTGGCCACCTCGCCGCCGTGCTGGTCGTCGGCCCGGACCGCGTCCACCTCGGCGTCGTGCGGCCGCCGGTCGACGGCGACCACGGGCACGCCCCGGGCGATGAGCGGCCCCAGGTCCGTGTCGTCCTGGGAGGCCGCCGCCACGATCACGCCCGCCATCTGCTCACCGAGCGCGACCTCCAGGTAGCGCCGCTCCTTGTCGGTGTCCTCGTCGGAGTTGCACAGCACCACCGAGAGACTTGTGCGCTGCGCGGCGTCCTCGACACCGCGGGCGAGCGAGGTGAAGAACGGGTTCTCGATGTCCGGGATGATCAGGGCGATCACACTGGAGCGCTGCTTGCGCAGGCTTCTCGCCAGCCGGTTGGGCGCGAAACCCAGTTCCGCGGCGGCCTGTTGGACGGACTGGGCGCGTTCCGGGGTGACCCTGCCGCCGTTGAACACACGCGAGACGGTCGCCGGGGATACTCCGGCGGCTCGCGCCACGTCATGGATCGTCACCACCTGTGTCCGCATCCTTTCACCGGGTCCGGGTTCCCACCCTACCCTGCTGCTGAAAAGGATTTCACCCCCGTATTGAGCGGGCCCGGCCGGAAACAGGCGGCCGTGCCGCCGCCACGGGATGCTGGAGGGAGGCGGGACGCGACGAGAGGGGCCGGGACGCGACGGGGCGGACGGCAGGGAGGCGATGGAGGTGATGGCCCTCGATCCGACGGACGGCGCCTCGGTGCTGGCCGCCTTCGGCGCCCTCGGGGTGCTCGTGGTGATCTTCGCGGAGTCGGGTCTGCTGGTGGTCGGCTTCTTCCTGCCCGGCGACACGCTGCTGTTCCCGGCCGGTGTGCTGTGCGCGGGCAGCGCCCAGCAGGCGCCCCGGCTCCAGCTGTGGCAGGTGCTGCTGTGCGCCGCCGTCGGCGCCGTGGCGGGCGGTCAGGTCGGGTTCCTGATCGGGCGGCACGGCGGACGGGCGCTGCTGGCCCGTTCCTCCCGTCGGCGGCTGCGGCGGGCGGCGGCCCGCGCGGAGCGGCTCCTGGCCCGCTACGGGCACGGAAAGGCCCTGGTCATCGGCCGCTTCATACCGATAGTGCGGACGGTGCTGCACCCGGCGGCCGGCGCGCTCGGCGTGCCCACGCGGACCTTCACCGTGTGGCAGGCGGCCGGCGGCCTGCTCTGGTCGCAGAGCCTGGTGCTGGCCGGATACGCCCTCGGCTCCTCCGTCCCCCAGGTCGACGACTACCTGCTGCCGCTGGTCGCCCTGGTCGTCGCCCTCTCCCTGCTCCCCCTGCTGGCCGAGGCCCGCCGCGGCCGCGGCGCCCGACGGGCCCGGGACCGCGCGCGGCCGGCCGCGCGCGAACACCCGCGCGATCACCCGCGGGAACACCCCGGCCGCCCCCGGCGTTGATCTCGTGCGACGGGAACGGAGGGCCGGACAGTGCACGGTGAGTACAAGGTGCCGGGCGGGAAGCTCGTCGTCGTGGACGTGGAGGCCGGCGACGGCGTGCTCCGGCAGGTGCGGGTGGCGGGCGACTTCTTCCTGGAGCCGGACGAGGCGCTGGACGCCGTGAACGGCGCGCTGGAGGGCGCCCCGGCGGACACCGACGCGGCGGGCCTGGCCGCCCGGATCGACGCGGCGCTGCCGTCGGGCACGGTGATGTACGGGCTGACCTCGGAAGGCGTCGCCATCGCGGTGCGGCGCGCGCTGGCGCACGCCACCGACTGGACGGACTACGACTGGCAGCTGATCCACGACGGCCCCCAGTCCCCCGCGCTGCACATGGCGCTGGACGAGGTGCTGACGGCCGAGGTCGCCGCGGGCAGGCGGCCCCCGACACTGCGCGTGTGGGAGTGGGCCGCCCCCGCGGTGATCATCGGCAGCTTCCAGTCGCTGCGCAACGAGGTGGACGCCGAGGGCGCCGCCCGGCACGGTGTCGAGGTGGTGCGCCGGATCTCCGGCGGCGGCGCGATGTTCGTCGAGCCGGGCAACACGATCACGTACTCGCTGTCGGTGCCCGAGGCACTGGTTCAGGGGCTGTCCTTCCAGGACAGCTACGCCTATCTCGACGACTGGGTGCTCGGCGCGCTCGGCGACATGGGGATCCGGGCCTGGTACCAGCCGCTGAACGACATCGCCACCGACCAGGGCAAGATCGCCGGCGCCGCGCAGAAACGGATCGTGGGACCCGGCGGCGGCCCCGGAGCGGTGCTGCACCACGTGACCATGTCCTACGACATCGACGCCGACAAGATGCTCGAGGTGCTGAGGATCGGCCGGGAGAAGCTGTCCGACAAGGGCACGAAGAGCGCGAGGAAGCGGGTGGACCCGCTGCGCCGGCAGACCGGGCTCGCGCGCGAGGCCGTCATCGAGCGGATGATCGAGTCCTTCGACGGCCGGTACGGACTGTCGGAGGGCAAGGTCACCGACGAGGAGCTGGCCCGCGCGGAGCAGTTGGCCCGGACGAAGTTCACGACACCGGAGTGGACGGCACGGGTGCCCTGACGCACGGACGCCCCCTCACGTGCCCGGGCGCCCCGACCGCGTAACCGCCCGTGCACGCAGCGAGTTCGCACTTCCGCCCCACAGGGACTCGTGTGACACTGTCGTACCGTCCATACTGTGGACGGCCTCCGCATCGTCCCCCACACGAGAAGTGCGCCGTGCGTGATCTTCCGCTGCCGCTCGCGCTCACCGCGCGGCTGACCCCGGTCGTCGTCCTGGCCTGTGCGGGCTGGGCGCTGACGTCCGGGCCGTTCGCGGCCTCGTCCGCCGACGGGCAACGGGCCGCCGGGCAGGACACCCACACCACCGACGCCGGGTCCTCCTCTTCGTCGTCCTCGTCGTCCTCGTCGTCCGGCTCGTCCGCGGCGCCCTCGTCGACCGCCGTGTCCAAGGCGTACGCGTCCGCTCCGGCGCCGTGCACCGCCATCGCCACCAAGACGATCAGCTCGCTGGTGCCGGGTGCGAAGACGGCGGGCAAGGAGATCCCGTCGACGGACACCACGGTGCGCCGCACCTGCTCCTGGAACGCGCTGAAGGGGTACGACTACCGCTGGCTCGACGTGTCCTTCGAGATCACGCAGTCGGACGCGGCGGCACAGAAGTCGTACGAGCAGCGCACCGCGGAGAAGAGCGGCGGCGGGGCGGTGCCCGACCTCGGGAACGCCGCCTACTCCGTCGTCAACCTCACCACGGAGGACAAGCAGCAGACCCGCGAGGGCGTGGTGATGGTGCGGGCCTCCAACGCGCTGGTGACCGTCACGTACAACGGCAGCGACTTCGAGACGAAGAAGGCGCCGGGCACGGACGAGATCAACAAGGGGGCCATCAAGGCCGCCCGGGAAGCGGTGGCCGCGCTGAAGGGCGGCCAGGAGAACTGACCGCCCGTCAGGCGATGGTCCAGGCCGCCCCGTGCCGGCTCGGGACCGGGCCGCCCGTCAGACGGCGGTCCCGTCCCGGGTGGGCGGGCGCATCAGCATGAGCAGCAGGTACAGCGCCATCGACGTGCCGAGGCCCACCGCCCAGCCGTAGTCGGCGAGCGGCTTCAGGGCCGGGATCGGGCGGCCGTCGATCAGCGGGTGGAAGTCCGCGCCGCCGATCGCGAGCACGCCGCCCGCCAGGAACGCCACGACCGCCCGCCAGTTCCAGCCGGCCGCGTACCAGTAGCGCCCGCCGGTGCGGTAGAGGTCGACGAGGTCGAGCCGGCTGCGGCGCAGTACCCAGTAGTCGGCGACGAGGATGCCCGCGACCGTGCCGAGCAGCCCGCCGACCAGGCCCAGCCAGGTGAAGATGTAGCCCTGCGGGTCGGAGTAGAGCTTCCACGGGCAGATCACCACGGCGAGCACGGCGGTGACCAGGGCGCCGGTGCGGAAACTCACCTTGCGGGGCGCGATGTTGGAGAAGTCGAACGCCGGGGAGACCAGGTTGGCCGCGATGTTCACCGACAGGGTGGCCACCAGCACGGTCACCAGCGCGTACAGCAGGCCGACCACGTTGTCCGTCTTGGCCGCCAACTGCACCGGGTCCCAGACCGGTTCGCCGTAGACCGCCTGGGAGCCGGAGGTGACCAGCACCGACAGGAAGGCGAACAGGGTCATGGTGGTGGGCAGGCCGAGCGCCTGGCCCCGGGTCTGCGCCTTCTGGCTCCTTCCGTAGCGGGTGAAGTCGGGGATGTTCAGCGACAGCGTCGACCAGAAGCCGATCATGCCCATCAGGGAGGGCGCGAACAGCTTCCAGAAGTCCGCTCCCCAGCCCAGTTTCGACGGCTGGTCGAACAGCGGGCCGAAGCCGCCGGCCTTGCTGCTCATCCACCCCAGCATCACGAACGCGCCGACGAGCACGAACGGCGCGGCCCAGTTCTCGAACCGGCGGATGGTCTCCATGCCCCGGTAGATCACGGCCACCTGGATCACCCAGAAGATCGCGAACGACAGCCACATCGTCCAGGCGTGGCCGCCGAACTCGGCGGCCTTCGACCAGCTGTCGCCGATGAGCTTCCCGGCCAGGAAGTAGATCGCCTCGCCGCCGATCCAGGTCTGGATGCCGAACCAGCCGCAGGCCACCAACGCCCGTACCACGGCGGGCAGGTTGGCGCCGCGCACCCCGAAGGAGGCGCGGGCGAAGACCGGGAAGGGGATGCCGTACTTGGGTCCCGCGTGCCCGGTGAGCAGCATCGGGACGAGCACGATCAGATTGGCCAGGGCGATGGTGAACACCGCCTGCTTCCAGTCCATGCCGACGGCGATCAGACCGGAGGCCAGGGTCCAGGAGGCCGTGTTGTGGGCCATGCCGACCCACAGTGCGGAGAAGTTGTACGTGGTCCAGGTGCGCCCGGCCACGGGGACCGGCAGCAGGTCCGCGTTGGCGTAGGGGCCGGTGGGCGGAGGAGTGCCGGGGGCGATCTCCACCCGCCCGTCGGCGAGGGTCACCTGGGCGGACGGCGATATGCCCCAGGGAGCGGTGTCGGTCATGGGCAGCCCAATCGGATGGCGACCGGTTATCTGGAGTTGACGACGGGAATGACCTCGCGGCCGTACGCGTCGATCACGGCTTCCTGCGCGTCGTGCATGTCGTACACGGCGAACTGGTCGACGCCCAGTTCGCGCAGCGCGTTCAGCTTCTCGATGTGCTTCTCGACCGGTCCGATCAGGCAGAACCGGTCGACGATCTCGTCGGGCACGAAGGCGGTGTCCGGGTTGCCGCTGCGCCCGTGGTGGGCGTAGTCGTAGCCCTGGCGGGACTTGATGTAGTCGGTGAGTTCGTCGGGTACGGCGGCGGAGTGCTCGCCGTAGCGGGCGACCAGGTCGGCCACGTGGTTGCCGACCATGCCGCCGAACCAGCGGCACTGTTCGCGGGCGTGGGCGAGCGCCTCGGGCGAGTCGTCGGCGGTGACATAGGCGGGGGCGGCGACGCAGATCGTCACCTTGGCCGGGTCGCGTCCGGCGGCTGCCGCCGCGTCCTTGACCGCCTTGACCATGTACTCGGTCAGATAGAGGTCGGCGAGCTGGAGGATGAACCCGTCGGCCTCCTCGCCGGTCATCTTCAGCGCCTTGGGGCCGTACGCGGCCATCCAGACGGGGAGTTCGGCGCCCGGCTGGACCCAGGGGAACCGGATCACCGTGCCGCCGAGGTCGGCCTCCTCTCCGCGGGCCAGGGCCCGGATGACCTTCATGGCCTCGCTGATCCGCGCCAGCGTGTTGGGTTTGCGGCCCGCGACGCGCATCGCGGAGTCGCCGCGGCCGATGCCGCAGACCGTGCGGTTGCCGAACATGTCGTTGAGGGTGGCGAAGGTGGAGGCGGTCACCTCCCAGGTGCGGGTGCCCGGGTTGGTGACCATCGGGCCGACCGTCAGGCTCTCGGTGTTCGCGAGGATCTGGCTGTAGATGACGAACGGCTCCTGCCAGAGCACGGCGGAGTCGAAGGTCCAGCCGTAGCGGAAGCCGTTGCGCTCGGCCCGCTGCATCAGGCTGATGACGTGCGAGGCCGGCGGGTCGGTCTGCAGGACGAGTCCGAAGTCCATGGCGTCCTTGGCCCTCTTCCTAGTTGAGGTACTGGCAGGTGGAGCGAGGCGTGTAGACGCCGTGGCCGGGCCGTCCCGTGTACTCCCGTTCGGTGATCACGGGCTCGCCGCGGGAGAGCACGGTCTCCACCCGGCCGGTGACGCGCCGGCCCTCGTAGGCCGAGTAGTCGACGTTCATGTGGTGGGTCTCGGCGGAGAGCACCTGCTCGGCGTGCGGGTCGTAGATGACGATGTCGGCGTCGGCGCCGGGGGCGATGGTGCCCTTCGTGGGGTACATGCCGAACATCCGGGCGGGGGTGGCGCAGGCGATCTCGATCCAGCGGCGGCGCGAGATGTGCCCGTCGACGACGGCCTGGTGGAGGAGGTCCATGCGGTTCTCCACGCCCGGCATGCCGTTGGGGATCTTGGAGAAGTCGCCCCGGCCCAGCTCCTTCTGGCCGCTGAAGCAGAACGGGCAGTGGTCGGTGGAGACCACCTGGAGGTCGTTGGTGCGCAGCCCCTTCCACAGCGCCGCCTGGTGGTCCTTGGGGCGCAGCGGCGTCGAGCACACGTACTTCGCGCCCTCGAAGTCGGGCTCGGCGAGGTTGTCGGTGGACAGGAACAGGTACTGCGGGCAGGTCTCGCCGAACACCGGCAGTCCCTCGTCGCGCGCTCTGGCCAGCTCGGCGACCGCCTCGCGCGCCGAGACGTGCACGACGTACAGGGGGGCGCCCGCGACCTGCGCCAGGCGGATGGCGCGGTGGGTGGCCTCGGCCTCCAGCAGGGCCTTGCGGACCTCGCCGTGGTAGCGCGGATCGGTCTCGCCGCGGACGAGCGCCTGCTCCACGAGGACGTCGATGGCGATGCCGTTCTCCGCGTGCATCATGATCAGCCCGCCGTTGTCGGCGGCGCGCTGCATGGCCCGCAGGATCTGGCCGTCGTCGCTGTAGAAGACACCCGGGTAGGCCATGAACTGCTTGAAGGAGGTGACTCCCTCCTCCACCAGCAGGTCCATCTCCTTCAGCGTCTCCTCGTTCACATCGGAGACGATCATGTGGAAGCCGTAGTCGATGGAGCAGTGCCCCTCGGCCTTGGCGTGCCAGGCGTCCAGGCCCTCGCGCAGGGAGTGGCCGACGCTCTGGATGGCGAAGTCGACGATGGTGGTGGTGCCGCCCCAGGCGGCGGCCCGGGTGCCGGTCTCGAAGGTGTCGGAGGCGTAGGTGCCGCCGAACGGCATCTCCATGTGGGTGTGGCCGTCGACCCCGCCCGGGATCACGTACCTGCCGGTCGCGTCGATGGTCCGTTCGGCGGTGAACGCCTCGGCGGCCGGGGTGCCGGAGGCCGCGAGGGCGGCGACACGGCCGTCCTCGATCAGGACGTCGGCGTGGATCTCGTCGGCGGCGGTGATGACGAGGCCACCGCGGATGACGGTACGGCTGCTCATGCTCCCTCTCCTGCCAGGTGGACGGTCGCGGTCACGGGGCGGTCAGCGGCGTGTAGGCCCCCGGCGCGCGGTCGCGGTAGAACTGCCAGCGGTCGCGGACCTCGCGCAGCTTGGCCAGGTCCAGGTCGCGGACGACGAGTTCGGTCTCCTTGTCGCTCGCCACCTCGCCAACGAACTGGGCCTCGGGGTCCACGAAGTAGGAGGTGCCGTAGAAGTCGTTGTCCCCGTACTCCTCGACGCCGACCCGGTTGATCGCGCCCACGAAGTACTCGTTGGCGACGGCCGCCGCGGGCTGCTCCAGCTGCCACAGATAGCCGGACAGGCCGCGCGAGGTGGCCGAGGGGTTGAAGACGATCTCGGCACCGGCCAGGCCCAGGGCGCGCCAGCCCTCCGGGAAGTGCCGGTCGTAGCAGATGTAGACGCCGACCTTGCCCACCTTGGTGTCGAAGACGGGCCAGCCGCTGTTGCCGGGGCGGAAGTAGAACTTCTCCCAGAATCCGCGGACCTGGGGGATGTGGGTCTTGCGGTACTTGCCGAGGTAGGAGCCGTCGGCGTCGATCACGGCCGCGGTGTTGTAGAGGACTCCGGGCTGTTCCTCCTCGTACATCGGCAGGACGAGGACGATGCCCAGCTCCTTGGCGAGCGCCTGGAAGCGCCGGACGATCGGGCCTTCGGGGATCTGCTCGGCGTACTCGTAGAAGGCCGGGTCCTGGACCTGGCAGAAGTACGGGCCGTAGAACAGCTCCTGGAAGCACAGGACCTGGGCGCCTTGAGCGGCGGCGTCGCGGGCGGCCTGCTCATGGACCTGGATCATGGATTCCTTGTCGCCGGTCCAGGCGGTCTGGAAGAGGGCGGCACGGATCACACGGCTCATCGGGACCTCCGCTCGTTCGGTGTGCGGGGTGTGCGGTGTCCGCAGAGCGTAGGAAGCCGGCGGGTCGGCTTTGAGGTGCACCGTGTCACGTCCGCGGGGGCGTGGCGTGCCACCGTGTCACTCCGGCTCCATCCCATGTCCCACCGCCGTTTTCCCACGTGGTGCAGCGTTCACCTGCTGTTTCACCACGTCGTGTCACTGCTGTTGCGCGTCGTGCGCGAGAAGGGCTATGTGTACCGAGGCGGCCTGTTCGAAGTCGTCGAGGTCCACCCCGAGGCGGGCCTGTATGGCCTCCAGGCGGCGGTAGAGCGCGGGCCGGGAGACGTGGTGGAGCTGGGCGGTGCGGGACTTGTTGCGGCCGGTGGCGAGGTAGGTGCGCAGCACGGCGAGCAGATCGCGGTCGGCCCGGCACAGCAGCCCGTTCAGCTCCCGCTCGGCGAAGGACTGCACATGCGGGTCGTCCCGCAGCAGCCGGACCAGGCCGCGCAGGTGCACGTCCCGCAGCCGCACGACGGCCGGCAGGTCGAGGGCGGGGGCGGAGTCCGCCACGGCGTCGGCGACGTGCCGGGCCTCGCGCAGCCCGGTGGGCACGTCGTCCCAGGCGGTGCGCGCGTCCGCGGCGGCGACGACCGCGCCGGCCCGGGGCGTCTCGGTACGCAGCCGGGCCGCGAAGTGCTCGGTGAGGGCGTCGGCGTCCTGGTCGCGGGCGAGGCTGAGCAGGACGGCGGTGGAGCCGTCGCCCTCACCGCCGATCCCGGCGACCAGCCCGCGCAGCCCCAGCAGCCGCAGCAGCCGGTCGAGTTCGGCGGGCTCGACGTCCCGTACCACGAGCGGCACGAACATGCGCCGGTTGACGGGCAGTCCGGCCGCCCGGGCCCGGGCCAGCAGCTGCCGCGCCGGTACGACCCCGCTGAGCAGGTCGGTCAGCAGGCCCTGCGCGGACTGCTCCTCCCAGGTGCGGCCCGCGGCGCCGCCGAGCATCCGGTGCAGGACGAGGGCCTCGGCGGCGCGGTCGGCCAGCAGCCGTCCGGTGGTGATGTCCCCGCGGTGCCCGCACAGCACGATCCGGCCCCACCGCTCGCCGCGCCCGCCGAGTTCGGCGCGGATCCAGCCGTCGCCCTCGCTGCCGCCCCCCGTGCCTGGACGGCCTGGATGGTTCCCCCATGCCTGCCGGGCGATGCGTTCCCAGTCGCGCAGCACGTCGTCCACCGCCGACCGCTCGCCCGCCGTGGCGAGGACGCGGTGGGCCAGGTTGGTGACGACGACGGGGCAGGCGCTGTGCTGGGCGATCTCGTCCAGCAGCGCCTGGAGCGGGGCGCCCGCGGTGATCAGCGCGGTCAGGGCGGTGCGTACGGACTCCGACAGGCTGACGGCGGCGAACTTGCGCCGCACCAGCCGGGACTGGACCTCCTCGGTCAGCTCGGCGAACGGGAACGGGCGGTGCAGGACCACCAGGGGCAGCCCGCACCGCTCGGCGGCCCGCCGCATCACGTCCGGCGGCCTGGGGAACGCCCGCCCCAGGCCCAGGACGACGGCGGCGGCCTCCGCGCGGTGCAGCGAGCGGATGTACTCGGCCTGCTTCTCCTCGTCGCCGGCGAGCAGCACTCCGGTGGTGAGCACCATCTCGCCGCCGTTGAGCATCACGCCGACGTCCGCCGCCTCCGCGACGTGCACCCAGCGCACGGGCCGGTCGAGCTGCCCGGCTCCGGCCACCACCTCGGGCTCCCCGGCGAGCACCCGTTCCAGGGCGAGCACCTGACGGACCGACAGGGGCGGTTCCGGGGAGTCCGGCGGGGCCGGGGGCCGGTCCGAGACGGTGGTCATGGCGACGTTCCCCTCTGCGTTTCAGGCTCGGTTGCCTCCGGGCGCCGCGGTGCCGGACGCGCGGTCGCCGCCGCGTCGGCGGTACGCACCCTCAGTACGCGGCGCGCAGCGCGCCTTCCAGGATCGCGGCGCCCTCCTCGGCCTCCGCGACGGTCAGGGACAGCGGTGGGGCGATGCGCAGGGCGCTGGTGTTGTGGCCGCCGCCCTTGCCGATGAGCAGCCCGCCCTCGCGGGCCGCCTCCAGCACGGCGGCGGCCGCCCGCGGATCGGCCTCGTCCGTGCCCGGCCTGGCCAGTTCCACGCCGATCATCAGTCCCCGCCCGCGCACCTCCCGTACGCCGGGCAGCCCGGCCGCGGCGGCCCGCAGCCGCTCGATGAGCATCCCGCCGACCCGCCGGGCGTTGCCCTGAAGGTCGTGCTCCACCAGGTAGTTGAGGTTGGCGAGGCCCGCGGCCATGGTGATCTGGGTGCCGCCGAAGGTGGAGATGCTGTTGGCGTCCAGGCAGTTCATGATCTCGGCGCGGGCGACGACCCCGCCGACGGACATGCCGTTGCCGATGCCCTTGGCGAAGGTGAGCATGTCCGGCGGCCCGCTGCGCCCGTGCGCCTGCCAGCCCCAGAAGTGCTCGCCGGTGCGGCCCCAGCCGGTCTGCACCTCGTCGGAGATCCACAGGATGCCGTGCTCCCGCAGCACGTCCCGGAAGGCGGCGTACAGCCCGTCCGGGGGCGAGGTGAAGCCGCCCACCCCCTGGATGGGTTCGGCGATCAGCGCGGCGGGCGCGCGGGTGTGGCCGAGGAGGTCCTCGAGGTCCTCCACGCAGGCCGCGACGAAGGCGTCGTCGTCCAGGTGGGCGAACGGGCCGCGGGTGCGGACGCCGCCGTGGACGTACAGCGTCTGGAGCGGGGACAGGGAGGTCGGGGACCAGCCGCGGTTGCCGGTGATGCCGATGGAGCTGAACGAACGGCCGTGGTAGCTGTTGCGCATGGCCAGGATCGTGTTGCTGCGCCGGTACGTCGTCGCCAGCAGCAGCGCGGTGTCGTTGGCCTCGGTGCCGGAGGTGGTGAAGAAGACCCGGGCGTCCGGGATGCCGCTGAGCTGGGCGATGCGCTCGGCGAGCTCCACCATGGGCCGGTTGAGGTACAGCGTGGAGGAGTGGATGATCCGGCCGGCCTGCTCGCTCACCGCCTTGGTGACCTCGGGCAGCGCGTGCGCGGTCATCGTGGTCAGGATCCCGCCGAAGAAGTCCAGGTACCGCTGGCCCTCGGCGTCCCACACGTACCGGCCCTCGCCGTGGGTGATCTCCAGCGGGTCCTCGTAGTAGAGGGCGAGCCAGTCGGGCAGGACGGCCCGGTGACGGTCGTACAGGTCGTTCACGGTGTGACCAGCCCTTCGTAGGCGTCGGGACGGCGGTCGCGGTAGAAGGCCCACTGCTGCCGGACCGCTTCGATGAGGTCGAAGTCGAGATCGCGGACGACGAGCTCCTCCTTGGAGTCACTGGCGACGTCCCCGACGAACTGGCCGCGCGGGTCGACGAAGTAGCTCGTCCCGTAGAAGTCGTTGTCGCCGTACTCCTCCTGGCCGACGCGGTTGATCGCGGCCACGAAGTACTCGTTGGCGACGGCCGCCGCCGGCTGCTCCAGCCGCCACAGGTAGGAGGACAGGCCGCGGTGGGTGGCGGACGGGTTGTAGACGAGCTGGGCGCCGTTGAGGCCGAGCTGGCGCCAGCCCTCCGGGAAGTGGCGGTCGTAGCAGATGTAGACGCCGACCCTGCCGACGGCGGTGTCGAACACGGGCCAGCCCAGGTTGCCGGGTTTGAAGTAGTACTTCTCCCAGAAGCCCTTGACCTGCGGGATGTGGTGCTTGCGGTACTTGCCGAGGTAGCTGCCGTCGGCGTCGATCACGGCGGCGGTGTTGTAGTAGAAGCCGGACTGCTCGACCTCGAAGACGGGGACGACGATCACCATGCCGGTCTCGCGGGCGAGGTCCCGCATCCGGCGCACCGTCGGGCCGTCCGGGACCGGCTCCGCCCAGCGGTAGTGCTCGGGCTCCTGGACCTGGCAGAAGTACGGCGAGTTGAAGACTTCCTGGAACCCGATGATCTTCGCGCCCTGGCGGGCCGCCTCACGGGCGTGCTGCTCGTGCTTGGCGAGCATGGACTCGGTGTCGCCGGTCCAGGTGGCCTGGACCAGGGCCGCACGGACGACGTTGGCCATGAGCTGCTCCTTCGACGTACGTCAGAGCCTGTGTCACATCCGCGCCCGGCCGGGGTGTGACACGGACTCCCAGCCTCTACGCCCGTAGAACGAGCCTAGAGGCACGAACGTAAGCCTCCCGGGCGGCCTTGCCAAGACCATCGTCGTGAACCCGCTGAGTCGATCGTGTTTCGCAACTCCTGTGGGTGAGTGCCGGCGGGTGCCGGGTGCGCGGGGCCGCTCGTCACACCTCGACCGGCGTGCAGCGCCCGACCAGCTCGTCCATCGACAGGCCGAGGGCGCGGGCCAGCGCGGCCACCGTGAAGAACGCCGGGGTCGGGGCCCGGCCGGTCTCGATCTTGCGCAGCGTCTCCGCGGAGATGCCCGCGCTCGCCGCGATCTCCGTCATGCTGCGGCCGCCGCGCGCCTCGCGCAGCAGCAGCCCGAGCCGCTCGCCGCGTTCGCGCTCTTCGGGGGTGAGTGGGGTGCGCACCATGCCGTCATTCTACGGCGAAGACCGGGATTCAAATACCGGTATAGTAATTGGCATGGTGGAACTGAAGACGGACGCATCGATCGACGCCATGTACGAGGCCGGCCAGGTCGTGGCGCGGACACTCACCGCGGTGAGCCGGGCCGCGGACGTGGGCGTCTCCCTGCTGGAACTCGACGAACTGGCACGTGAGGTGCTGCGCGAGGCGGGCGCCTCCTCCCCCTTCCTCGGCTACCGGCCGTCCTTCGCCCCGACCCCCTTCCCCGCCGTGCTGATCGCCTCCGTCAACGACGCGATCGTGCACGGCATCCCCACCCGGTACCGGCTGCGCGACGGCGACCTGCTCTCCCTGGACTTCGGCGCCGAGCTGGGCGGCTGGGTCGGGGACTCGGCCCTCAGCATGGTCGTCGGCCGGCCGCGCCGCGCGGACCTGAAGCTGATCGAGACGGCCGAGCGGGCGCTGGCCGCGGGCATCGAGGCGGCCGTGGTCGGCAACCGCATCGGCGACATCGCCCACGCCGTCGGCTCGGTGTGCCGTGCGGCCGGCTACGGCGTCCCGGACGGCTTCGGCGGCCACGGCGTGGGCCGCCGCATGCACGAGGACCCCGCCGTGCCCAACGAGGGCCGCCCGGGCCGGGGCCTCCCGCTGCGCCACGGCATGGTCCTCGCCATCGAACCCATGCTGATCGCCGGGGGCACCGACGGCTACCACGCGGCCCCCGACGGCTGGACCCTCCGCACGGACGACGGCTCCAGGGCGGCCCACGTCGAGCACACGGTGGCGATCACGGAAAGCGGCCCGAGAATTCTGACCGAGCGGTGAGGTGAGAGCCCTGGGGTCGCGGGGCCGTGCCGATGTGCGCCTGCCGCCGCGTGGGCGCCGCCGGCCCCGACGGAGCCGCACCCGCGCAAAAGGACGACCCCCGAGCTCGTGGGCGCCCGACGTGCCCGAGGAAACGGAACATGCAATCGTGGCATGAGCCCCACTTTTCCCGGTTACCCGGCGGGAGCCAACCGTCAGCGAAGGAACGGAAAACGATGACCAGCGGCTTCATCGGCCCGGAGGGCGACCGCGACCCCTTCGGCGAATTCTTCGCCCGCTTCTTCGGCGGCGGACCACGCCCCGGTCCGCGGCACGTCGACATCGGCAGGCTGCTCAGCCAGCCCGCCCGGGAGCTCGTCAAGGGCGCGGCGCAGTACGCCGCCGACCACGGCAGCCGGGACCTGGACACCGAGCACCTGCTGCGGGCGGCGCTCTCCACCGAGCCCACCCGCAGCCTGCTCAGCCGGGCCGGCGCGGACCCGGACTCGATCGCCTCGCAGATCGACGAGCGCTCGGGTCCCGTCCACGGCCCGGCGGGCGAGGCCCCGCCGCCGACCTCCCTCTCCCTCACCCCGGCCGTGAAGCGAGCCCTGCTGGACGCGCACGACATGGCGCGGGCGAGCGGCGCCGGATACATCGGCCCCGAGCACGTGCTCAGCGCCCTGGCCGCGAACCCGGACTCGGCGGCCGGCCACATCCTGAACCAGGCGCGGTTCGCCGCCTCGGGGATGCCCCCCGAGGCTCCGGAGACCACCGCGCCGCCGAGGGCGGAGCGGCAGCGGACCACGACGACGCCCACCCTCGACAAGTTCGGGCGGGACCTCACCGACCTGGCCCGTCAGGGGCGCATCGACCCCGTGATCGGCCGTGACCAGGAGATCGAGCAGACCATCGAGGTCCTCTCCCGCCGCGGCAAGAACAACCCGGTGCTGATCGGTGACGCGGGCGTCGGGAAGACGGCCATCGTGGAGGGGCTGGCGCAGCGGATCGCCGACGGGGACGTGCCCGACATCCTGATCAACCGCCGGGTGGTGGCCCTGGACCTGACGGGCGTGGTCGCGGGCACCCGCTACCGGGGCGACTTCGAGGAGCGGCTGAACAACATCGTCACCGAGATCCGGACCAACTCCGAGCGGCTGATCGTCTTCATCGACGAGCTGCACACGGTGGTCGGCGCCGGCGGGGGCGGCGAGGGCGGGTCGATGGACGCGAGCAACATCCTCAAGCCCGCCCTGGCCCGTGGCGAGCTGCACGTCGTGGGCGCGACCACGCTGGAGGAGTACCGGCGGATCGAGAAGGACGCGGCGCTGGCCCGGCGGTTCCAGCCGATCCTGGTGCCCGAGCCGTCCGTGGCGGACGCCATCGAGATCCTGCGCGGGCTGCGCGACCGTTACGAGGCGCACCACCAGGTCCGCTACACCGACGAGGCGCTGGTGGCCGCCGTGGAGCTGTCCGACCGGTATCTGACCGACCGGCGGCTGCCGGACAAGGCGATCGACCTGATCGACCAGGCGGGCGCCCGGGTACGGCTGCGGGCGCGGACCAAGGGCACGGACGTACGGGCCATGGAGCGCGAGGTCGAGCAGCTCACCCTGGACAAGGACCAGGCGGTCGCGGACGAACAGTACGAGCAGGCCACGCAGTTGCGTGACCGGATCGCCGAACTGAAGCAGCGGATCTCCGAGGCCGGCGGGGAGGAGGAGGCGGACGAGGGCCAGCTGGAGGTCACCGCCGAGTCCATCGCCGAAGTGGTGTCCCGGCAGACCGGCATCCCGGTCAGCAGCCTCACCCAGGAGGAGAAGGAGCGGCTGCTCGGCCTGGAGGAGCATCTGCACCGGCGGGTGGTCGGCCAGGAGGAGGCCGTCGGCGTGGTCGCCGAGGCGGTGCTGCGCTCCCGTGCCGGGCTGGCGAGCCCCGACCGGCCGATCGGCAGCTTCATGTTCCTCGGCCCGACCGGCGTCGGCAAGACGGAGCTGGCCAGGGCGCTGGCCGAGGCGCTGTTCGGCAGCGAGGACCGGATGGTCCGCCTGGACATGAGCGAATACCAGGAACGGCACACCGTCAGCCGGCTGGTGGGCGCCCCGCCCGGGTACGTGGGTCACGAGGAGGCCGGTCAGCTCACCGAGGTGGTGCGCCGGCACCCGTACTCGCTGCTGCTGCTCGACGAGGTGGAGAAGGCCCACCCGGACGTGTTCAACATCCTGCTCCAGGTGCTCGACGACGGGCGCCTGACCGACTCCCAGGGCCGCACGGTGGACTTCACCAACACCGTGATCGTGATGACCAGCAACCTGGGCTCGGAGGTCATCACCCGGCGCGGCGGCGCCGGAATCGGTTTCGGTCCGGGCGGCGCCGACGCGGACGAGGAGGCGCGGCGCGAGCGGATCCTGCGCCCGCTGCGGGAGCACTTCCGGCCCGAGTTCCTCAACCGCGTCGACGAGATCGTGGTCTTCCGGCAGCTCACCGCCGAGCAGTTGCGGCAGATCACCGACCTGATGCTGGAGCAGACCCGTCGGCTGATGCACGCGCAGTCCGTCGCCGTCGAGTTCACCGACCGGGCCGTGGACTGGCTGGCGCAGCGCGGCTTCCAGCCGGAGTACGGCGCCCGTCCGCTGCGCCGCACCATCCAGAAGGAAGTCGACAACCAGCTGTCCCGCCTCCTGCTGGACGGCCGGGTCGGCGAGGGCAGCAGCGTCACGGTGGACGTGGAGGACGACCGGCTGGTGTTCCGCACCGAGGACCGGGAGCCCACGGCCGCCCCCGCCGAGTGAGGGCCCTGCGGCCTGCCGGGCAGGGCCCGCGGCTCTCCACGGCGCCGGGTACGCCCACCATCGTCTACGGCGCCGGCTGCGCCCAGCCCCTAGGGCGCCGGATGCACCACCATCGCCGAGCCGCCGCCGCGCCGTACCTTCTCCGCCGCGGCCAGCCACTCGCCGTTCGGCAGGCGCTGTACGCCGGTGGCCGCACCGATCTCCGGGTTGAGCTTGAAGGAGTGGCCGATGGCCTCCAGCTGCTTCCTCAGATCGCTGTCGTAGAGGCCGGGTTCGAGTTCGGTCTGGGCGGCGTTGCGCTGGCTGGCGCGGGGCGCGGCGATCGCGTCGACCAGCGGGAGGTGCCGGTCGAGGAAGCCGGTCAGGGTCTGGAGCACGGTGGTGATGATGGTGGCGCCGCCGGGCGAACCCAGCGCCACCACCGGCCGGTTGTGGGCGTCCAGCACGATCGTCGGGGAGATCGACGAGCGCGGCCGCTTGCCCGGGCCGGGCAGGTTCGGGTCGTGCACGGCCGGGTTGGCCGGCGCGAAGGAGAAGTCCGTCAGCTCGTTGTTGAGCAGGAAGCCCCGGCCGGGCACGGTGATGCCGCTGCCGCCGGTCTGTTCGATGGTGAGGGTGTAGGAGACGACGTTGCCCCACCGGTCGGCGACCGTCAGATGGGTGGTGTTCTCACCCTCGTACGTCGTCGGGGCCGCGGTGCCCCCGGTGCCGCAGGCCGCGGGGTGGCGCGGGTCGCCGGGTGCGAGCGGGCTGCTGAGGACCGCGTCGTCCTTGATCAGGCAGGCGCGGGAGTCGGCGAACCGCTGGGAGAGGAGTCCCGCGGTGGGCACCTCCTCGAAGGCGGGGTCGCCGACCCAGCGCCCGCGGTCCGCGAAGGCGATACGGCTCGCCTCGATGAAGTGGTGCAGGTACTGCACCTCGCTCGCCTTGGAGAGGTCCGTGCTCTCCAGGATGTTCAGCGCCTCGCCGACGGTGGTGCCTCCGGAGGAGGACGGCGCGATGGAGTAGACGTTCAGGCCGCGGTAGGACGCCCTGGTGGGGGCCTGGAGCTTGGCCCGGTAGGCCGCGAGGTCCTTCTCGGCGAGCTTGCCGGGGCGGGCGTTCCAGCCCGAAGCCGGGTCGACCGGCGGGTGGTTGACGGTCTCGACGATGTCGTCGCCGATGTCCCCGCGGTAGATCACGCCGGTGCCCTTGCGGCCCAGCTCCTCGTAGGTGCGGGCGAGTTCGGGGTTCTTGAAGGTGGAGCCGACGACCGGGAGCCGGCCGCCCGGCAGGAACAGCTTCGCGGTGTCCGGGAAATAGCGGAAGCGGGTCTCGTTCGAGGCCGTCTGCGAACGGAAGGTGTCGTCGACGGTGAAGCCGTCGCGGGCGAGCCGCTCGGCGGGCTTCAGGACCGTACCGAGCCGCCTGGTGCCCCACTCGTCCAGCGCCTTCTGCCAGGTGGCGGGGGTTCCCGGCGTGCCCACGCTCAGTCCGCTGCTGACGGCGTCGTTGAAGGCGAGCGGCTTGCCGTTCTCCAGGAAGAGATCGGAGTCGGCGGTCAGCGGCGCGGTCTCACGGCCGTCGATGGTGTGGACGGTGCGGGTGCGGGCGTCGTAGTAGACGAAGTAGCCGCCCCCGCCGAGGCCGGAGGAGTACGGCTCGGTGACGCCGAGGGCGGCCGCGGTGGCGACGGCCGCGTCCACGGCGTTTCCGCCCTTCTTCAGCACCTCGATGCCGGCCGCCGAGGCGTCCTGGTCCACGCTGGCGACGGCGCCGCCGTAGCCGACGGCCACGGGGACCTTGGGTGCCGATCCGGGCCTCGCGCCCGGTCCGGGCTCGGCGTGGCCGGGGTGCGCGGTGGGTGGCGCCGCGGCCCCCACCGAGACCACGGCGGCCGAGACCGCGAGAACAGCCAGTTTCCGAGCGACAGGGCGACGCATCCGCACCTCCTGGGAAGGGCCGTTCACGCAGCCTAATCCATCACCATGGCCACGTCAGGTCAGCGTGGAAACCGGTTTCGAACACGGGTTTGCGTTCGCCCGCTAGCATGCGCGCCCATGAATGACGACGTGCGCAACATCGTCCTGGGCCTCATCGCGGCCGGCATCAGTGCCGCGCTCGGCTGGCTGACCCGCACCTACCTGTGGAAGCGGAAGCTGCGGCGCAAGCAGGGGTTCTTCGGGCTGCCGGAGAACTCCGAGTCGCTGCTCGTGGTGAACCGGAACGCCTCCGGACCCGAACTGGCGGTGATGCGCCACGATGTGTTCGCGCTGCTGGAACTCGCCGCACTGATCAAGGAGTGCCGGGCCCACGCCCAGGTGCTGCCGCACGACACCGCACGTCAGGGCTTCGGTGAGCGCACCGAGTTCTGCGTCGGCGGCCCGGCCTCCAACCGCCGTACGGCCGCGCACCTGGGGTCCCTGCTGCCCGGTGTGCAGGTGAATGTGGATGCCGAACCGGGGCCGGACCGCGGCGCCTTCCAGATCGGCTCCGAGCGCTATCGGCTGGAGACCGGCCGGGCCGAGTACGTGCTGCTCGCCCGGCTCACCGTCGGCGACAGCCACGGCAACCGGCCGGTGTTCCTCTTCTGCGGTCAGACCGCGATCACCAACCAGGCCGCCACCCGCTACCTCGCCCGCAACCACGAGCGGCTGGCCCGCAAGCACGGCAGGAGTTCCTTCGTCCTGCTGCTGAAAGTGGTGAACCCCCAGGCGTACGGACCGGACGTGGTCGAACTGGTCGCGGACGTGACCCGGGCGGCCCAGACACCGCTGCCGTCACCGGAACCGTCGGCCGATACGTCGTCGAGCACTACCCGTCCGGCGCGCAGCTGACCTTCTGCTCACCGGCGGACGACGCGTCTCAGCTGTCCGTCCCGCCGCGCGAGCAGTGATCTCCGGCTGCCGCCGGCCGGGTATGGCTCTGTGAACCGCTGTCCCCCTGCGAACGGCCGTGAACGGCACATCGTAGTCCCGCCCTCAGTTCTCCGCGACCTCCGCGTAGAGCTGGGACAGTTCGGGGACCCCGCTCTCGGCCCAGGCGTGCCCGACCTCGACGACGTCGAACTCCCGTCCGGAGGCGAGCCGCACCACGGGCCGGCTGCGGGGCCGGATCCGCCAGGCCGCGCCGGGGACGGTGCGCACGATGACCGTGCCCAGATACAGACCCGCGTCGTTGCCCAGCCAGGAGGCCTTCTCCGCGTCGTCCCGCCAGCGCGGCAGCAGCTGGTCGAGCGCCTCCAGCGAGGCCGCCGACTCGTCGAGCCGGACGTCGGCCTCGCACGCCTGGGCGCGCAGCAGCTCGCAGGTGGAGAGGAGGTCGGCGAGGCCATCGGGATCGGGCGGGCCGTCGTCGGCGGAGAGCACCGTGGCACCGGGAGCCGGTGCCCGCTTCTTGCGCCAGTTGCCCACAAACGGGATGTTCATGGCTCCAGCGTGACACCGGCGGTGTGGCGCACACCACAGGGCGTACGCCGGTGCTCTGTCTACACGTCTGTCTACACGTCCAGGTCGACCACGACCGGCGCGTGGTCCGAGGCGCCCTTGCCCTTGCGCTCCTCCCGGTCGACGTAGGCGTCGGTGACCGCCTTGGCGAAGGGCTCGTTGGCGTACACCAGGTCGATGCGCATGCCGCGGTTCTTGGGGAAGCAGAGCTGGCGGTAGTCCCAGTAGGTGAACGGGTGGTCGTACTTCAGGGGCCGCGGGACCACGTCCGCGAGGCCGGCCTCGCGCAGGGAGGTGAGGGCGGCGCGCTCGGCGGGGGTGACGTGGGTGGCGCCCTCGAAGGCGGCCGGGTCGTAGACGTCGTCGTCGGTCGGGGCGACGTTGTAGTCGCCGAGGACGGCGAACGGGCGGCTGCCGCCCGCGTCGCCCGCGACGGCCGCCCTCAGCGCCTCGAACCACTCCAGCTTGTAGGCGTAGTGGGGGTGCTCCACCTCCCGGCCGTTGGGCACGTACACCGACCAGACGCGGACCGGGCCGCAGGTCGCGGAGATGGCGCGGGGCTCCTGGACGCCCTCGTAGCCGGGGTCGCCGGGCAGGCCCTTCACCACGTCCTGAAGGCCGACGCGGGAGAGCACCGCCACTCCGTTCCACCGGCCGGTGGCGTGCACCGCCGCCTCGTAGCCGAGGTCGCGCAGCTGGTCGAACGGGAACTGGTCCTCGGCGATCTTGGCCTCCTGGAGGCAGAGCACGTCGGTGCGGCTGCTCTCCAGCCAGGCCAGCAGCCTCGGGAGGCGGGCGGTGATCGAGTTCACGTTCCAGGTCGCGATGCGCATGCCTCACAACCTACCGGGCGGGACTGACAACGCCTCCCGCCCGGCCGTGGCCGCGCTGCCGCGGTGCTCAGACCTCCGCCGACGCGCCCGGCGTCAGCCTCAGGTGCTCCGCGCCGCCCAGGGCGCCGATCTGGTTGTCGTAGATCGGGCGGGCCAGGTCGGTCAGGAGCGCGTCGTGGATGTCGTAGGCGCGCTGGGGCTTGACCTCCCGGACGTACTCGATCACCTCGGCGATCTTGTTCCAGGGCGCCATCACCGGGAGCATCAGCGTCTCGACCGGCTGGTCGGGCACGGTGAGCGCGTCGCCGGGGTGGAAGACCCTGCCGCCGTCGATCAGATAGCCGACGTTGGTGATGCGCGGGATGTCCGGGTGGATCACCGCGTGCAGCTCACCGTGGACCTGCACGTCGAAGCCGGCGGCGGAGAAGGTGTCGCCGTGCCCGACCGTGTGGACCCGGCCCGGGAACGCCGCCGAGATCTTCTCCGCGACCGACTTCAGGGTCCAGATCTCGGCGGCCGGGTCGGCCTCCATGGCGGCCCGCAGCCGGTCCTCGTTGAAGTGGTCGAGGTGCTCGTGCGTGACCAGGATGGCCTCCGCGCCGACGGCGGCGTCCTCCTCGCTGAAGGTGCCGGGGTCGATGACGAGCGTGCGGCCGTCCTTCTCGAGGCGAACGCAGGCGTGGGACTTCTTCGTGAGCTTCATGCGTCCCATCCTGCCGCGCGTGACTGGCGCGGGAGCACCATCAGGCTGGTGCTCGTGGTGCCGGTTTGACGATCAGCGGTTTCCGGCCGGCGAGCGGCGCGGTCACTCCGCGGGCGTCGTCTCCTCGCGTATGACCTGCTGGGCCACCCGGAAGGCGCTGCCCGCGGCGGCCATGCCGCAGTGGACGGCCGTCTGGAGCAGGATCTCCTTGATCTCGTCCGGGGTGAGGCCGTTGCGCAGGGCGGCCCGGGTGTGGGCGGCGAGCTCGTCCGGATGACCGCCGGCGACCAGAGCGGTGAGGGCGACACAGCTGCGGGTGCGCCGGTCCAGGCCCGGCCGGTCCCAGATCTCGCCCCAGGCGCAGCGGGTGAGGAACTCCTGGAAGTCGCCGGAGAAGTCGTCGGCCTCGGCCAGTTCCCGGTCAACGTGCGCGTCGCCCAGCACCTCGCGGCGGATCTTGAGGCCGATGTCGTAGGTGTCGGGCCGGCCGCCGGTCCGGGGCGGCACGACGGCCGGGGCGATCTCGGCGATCGGCGCGGCCTGCGGCGCCTGCGCCGGGGCGGCCGGCACCGGCCTGGGGGGTGCCGCGACGACGGCCATCTGTCCGGTGCCGGCCTCGACGGCGGGCTGCCAGGCGGTGGAGAAGTGCCGGACCAGGAGGTCGGTGACGGCGGCGGGCTGTTCCACCGGGACCAGGTGCGAGGCGCCGGGCACGACGGCGAGACGGGCGTCGGGGATGCCGGCGACCAGGGTGCGGGCCTCGGCGGGCCCGGTGACCTGGTCCTCGGAGCCGACCAGGACGAGCGTGGGCACCCCGACGCGGCCGAGTTCGGCACGGACGTCGAAGGCGGCCAGCGCCTCGCAGGCGGCGATGTAGCAGCCGGGGTCGGTGGTGCGCACCATCTGCACGGCCCAGTCGGTGATCGCGGGCTGGGCGGCGGCGAATCCGTGGGTGAACCAGCGGTCGGGCGACATACGGGCGATGGGGTCGAGCCCGTTGGTGCGGACGATCACCCCGCGCTGCCGGAACTCGTCCGCGGTGCCGAACCGGGGCGAGGCGGCGATCAGCGCGAGGGAGGCGAGGCGTTCGGGGTGGCGCAGGGCCAGCTCCATGCCGACGGCACCGCCGAGCGCGCAGCCCGCGTAGCCGAAGCGCTGCACGCCCAGGGCGTCGAGAGTGGCCAGCAGCCGGGCGGTCAGATCGGTGACCGAGCCCGCCGGGTGCGCGGGTGCGCCGCCGTGGCCCGGCAGGTCGTACCGCAGCACACGCCACTGCTTGGCCAACTCGGGGACCTGGCGGTCCCACATGTGCCATGTGGTACCCAGTGAGGGACCCAGGATCAGGACCGGAGCGTCTTCTGGCCCGTCAAAGCGGTATTGCAGGGTGTTCGGCGGTGTCTCACTCACGCCCCAGACCCTCTCACGTCTCACAAAATCTCACACGGGCGGGGGAACCCGGCGGCTCGTGACCCTCGCGGCGTGACACGTCCGGCACTGCCGAACCCTCGTGGATCCAGGTACGAGTTCTCCGGCGAATACGCGTGGCCGTTGGGACAGTGCGTCCTCCTGGCTCGCGCGCCCTCCCAGTCCCTGCGCCGCAGAGCTTCCCTCTGTGGCACGGCTTCCAGAGGGTCCGGTTTGCAGCAAAGCGTGTAGCGCCGTCCCCAAGGATCGGCATGACGCACCTGAAAGCCTTCCGGGACCTCACCGACCAGCAGCCTGAACACCACACGGTGGACAAGCTGTGTCTTTCCCTCATAGGAGACTTGGCCTCGGTCTGGCCCTCTCCGTTGCAGCCCTCCGGTCCAGAGCCAGCAGCCGGTCTTCGGGGCCAGCTCGATCTTGGCTGCCATCCGGCTGGGCAAGTCGCTCGGCTGGTAGGCCGCCGGGCTCATGCTTGCCCCTCCGTCACAGCACCGTGCAGGCCGTCCCACGTTGTGGCGGCTCCGCGGAGGTCCTCCACGTCCGGCTTCACGTACCACTTCTTGGTGGTCTTGACGTTCGTGTGTCCGGCCCACCGGGCAAGGATGTGATCCGGCACGCCGTTGTTGGCGAGGTATGTGAGGCAGGAGGACCGAGCGTCGTAGAGGCGCACTCTGCGGAGTTCAAGGATCTCCATGAGCCGGTACGCGCGTCTGCGGAGCTGCTTGATCGTGAAGGCTTCCCCGGTCTCGTGCACCACGACGTATCCGGAGTCCGAGTAAGCCTCACCGAGGAGGAGCTTCTCCTTGGCTTGGAGAGCCCTGAACGACTTGAGGGCAGCCAGCACCGGTGCCGGCAACGGAAGATCCCGTTCCCCAGCCAGGGACTTGGTGTCCTTCTCCACCACGTACCGATTTCCCATCATCGTCCGCGTGTTGGCTATGGTGATGGTGGCAGCCTCCAAGTCCACGTCTTCCCATCGGAGTCCGCAGACCTCAGCTGGACGTAGACCCATGAGGGACAGCAAGAGGGCAGCGTAGAGCCGTTCTGTCCGGACACCCTGAATGAACGTCTGAATCTCCCGGACGTTCCACGGCTTCACCTGCTGCTTCTCCTTTCGCTCTTCTTTGCGTGCCCTACGTGGAATGGTCACATGCTGGGCCACATTCATGGTTACTAGCCGACGCGTAACGGCTCGATTCAGGGCGTCCTTCAATCGGGCGAGACTCATTTCCACGCTGGTCACTCCGAGCGGAGTACCTGCTTTACCACCGCGTACACGCCCGTGCTTCAACGCCCAGTGCATCCACTCTTCTACATTTTCCTCGGTGAGTTCCTGAAGCCGGATGTGGCCCAGCCTTCCCCGAACCCGGTCGAGGGTGACCCGATAGTTGTAGACAGTGGTCTCTTCCAGATCTTCTGCTTTCATGGCCAGCCACTGATCAAGCCACCCATTGACAGTTATCTGGTTGGGAGGTACGAAAGTCCCTTCCTCGCGACGGTTGGTGATGCGCGCGTACTCAGCCTTCGCCTCCTTGAGAGTGGCGAACGTACGCGTCAGCTGCTTCCGCCTCCCGGTGGCAGGGTCGATGCCCACGTCGACTACGAACCGGTAGCGCACCTGCCCCTTCGAGTTGGGTGGGAGCTTCTTGATCGGAACGGACAGGAGGTACTCACTCTCCTTCGAAGCGGAGCCTACGCCGGCAAGGCGCCGGGGTCTTCTGGCTGTCAGCAGATCGGGGCGGTTCCGTGCCGTGACCCACAGAACCGTCTGCTGAGTTCGCTGCGGCTCCACCGCCAAGCGCAGCCGCACACGCGAACGTCTCAAGGATCGTCACGATCGCCGGTTTTGCTAACCGGCGATCGTCGCCTATGTTGCGCTCACTCTCCGCAGGCAACCCGCACGTTCGGTGCGTCGCGAACGGCGGGGGCGATGAGCGCAGACGAACAGATCGGTAGCGGGCGTTGACAGAGGGAACTCCTCATCGGGAACACGGGTGATGAACTCACCGGCGTTTTGCTAGCGGGTGTTGTACGTTGACATAGCGCGAGGCGAGAATTCCAGTCTTCCATGAGCTTTTCTCGTCTGCCGTGAGCGAATGGCGCGTCAATGGCTAGAGCCGGAAGAAGGCACCTACCGATCCAGGACAAGGTCCGACCTCGGTCGTAGCTGCACCGTTGACAAGCGCTGACGTACAAAAAAGCTGTACGCCTCTCCTGACCTACGACAGCCCGGCCGTGTCCGAGGAACTCCGTGCCGTGGCCGCCCGGCATCAGATGTATCTGCGGGTCGCCTAGCACGGGCGTTCCCCAGCAGAACCAGCCCGCATCCACAGCATGGGTCGCTGCGTGATTGTCAATGCAAGGGAAGCGAGCCCACTCACAGCACCTCCAGGTAAGGGCTCCGCAGTCCGCGCCGCTCCGACGTCGCCCCCGGCCTCCCGGAGAGCCTTCTCCAGCGTCGGAAAACAACCATGGGATCCCGTGGGCCGCAAACGGGGCCGACTCCAGACAGCGTGAGCCGCCGGTGCCGCAGAGGTAGCCGCGCGCCCTGCTAACCCACGTAAGGTGGGCGAAGCGGTGCGAGCGGGCCGGCAGTCGACTGCTGTATAGGATCCGGCCGGCCACCGCAGCGCCGAAGCGACGCCACACCGAATGACCGCTACCGTCCGACTCATCCAAGTCGTGGTCGAGCCTCACTCGCCGTCACCGGTAGCGACCGGCTTTCGGTGTGCCCTGGACGGCTGGGTAGGGTCGCGGTACCCGAGCTGGAGAGGTAGTTGCATGGCCAACGATATTGTGATTGCGCAGACGACCAGCGACGACGAGGGGCAGGCGAAGATGCTGGCCCGAGGTGCGGTCGAGAGCAAGCTGGCAGCGGGAGTTCACATCGATGCGCCAATCACCGCCTTCTACTGGTGGAAGGGGAAGGTCGAGGCGGCGCAGGAGTGGCGCATCTCCTACATGACTACGACGGACCGTCTACCCGCCCTGGAAGCGTGGGTGCACGAGAAGCACTCGTACGACGTCCCCCAATGGATCACACTGCCCATAACTGGCGGGTCGGAGGCGTACCTGTCCTGGGTCTTCGAGGAGACGGAATCGGGCTGAGGAGCGACGGGTCGAGCGTAGGACAGCGTTGGTGTCCTGAGCCTGCCGCGTACCACCCGAGGTGGATCAGGATGCGAACCGCCGAAAATGAACGGCGAGTTCCTGCTCGCTGTCAGGGAGCAACGCCGCAATAGCCGCCGCCCGCTCCTTGCCCATGGTGTTGGGCTTGGCGTGTGCCGCCACAGCGAACTGGTGTGCTACGTAAACGCCTTGGTCGACGTCACCCCACGCAGTAGGGCCGAAGCAAGATCACCGAGGACCACGACGCCCCCGTCCGGTAGCCCGTCTCCGAGGCGGTCGACCGCGGTATCAGCTGTGGACGTGAGCTCGGGACGCCTCAGCTGGCCGTACACGGACAGGGCCAACGAGTCCATGCGGTATGGGGTCACGAACCTGACCCATGCCTGCTCGCTGGTGTGGTCCGCGAAATCGTAGGCGAAGCGCGCTCGGTCCAACGCCTGGAGCGCCCCCACCTCGTCGCCGGCCGCCGCAGCTTCTTCGGCGTGCCTACCGAGAACCCAGGCGGCAGCAGTAGCGTTACCGTGGCCTCGCACGTCGTTGGCGGCTTGGGAGAGGAACTCCATCTTCGCCTTTGGCGTCAAAGCGCCGTAGCTGCTGTAGGTCAAGGCCAGGGCTCGGAGTGGAGGATGCCCGGCAGCCGCCGCGCACTGCGACGTGACTTTGTAGTAGGCGTTGGCTTTGTCGTGCTCCCCCAGGTCCCAGGCCACCCAACCGGCCAGAGCGGCGGTTTCTCCGGCGGCGATGGTGAGAGCGCCTTCGTGATCGCCTGCACGAGGCAGCGCCGCAGTGATCGCGTCAAGATGCGACTCGATCGTTTTTTGTAGCCGCCGCGCGCTGAGGTTGAGTTCCTGGACGTGCAGTTCAGCAGCTCGGTCGATGAGCGCGGCGGCAGCGGGCGAATCGATCTTGGTCCCCTTGCTGAGAGCGAAGGCGAGGCGCCCCCAGGGCTCGGCGGCCACGCTCACGCCGATGGTGGCGCTACCCAGGAGCGTGCGACGCTTCACGGCGTCTTGGTCCTCCCCTGCATCGGCATGCCCCTTTCTCTTCCGAGCGCGGGCGGCCTTGGCCTCTCGCTGTAGTTCCTCGAAGGGGACACCGCAGGCCGCCGCGATGTGGCCGATCGTGTGGTTGGTAGGAATGTTCTCGAAGTTCTCATAACGGCTGATCTCTCGGCGGGTCATGGTATCCCGGCCGGAGACAGCGTTGATCGCCTCCGCCTGCTCCTCCTGTGTCCGGCCCGCCTCCTGCCGAAGCCGGAGGAGCAGGTCGGCGAACGGGTCTGGCATGAGTGTGACCTCTGTTGGTGGGCGAAATCCAATCAGGACCTCAATTCCCCCCTGCTGTTTCCCCCTTGACATATTTTCCCCCTCTGGATTCCCCTGGTCGACGGCGTCGCCGCGCGGTGCCATAGCCCACATGACCAGGCTCCAAGAGGCGGCCCCGCCCGGCGGGGGTATCCGTAGCTGCGCGGCTACAGCAGGCGCGTCATGCGTCAGGCCGGTTCAGGCAGACGAGCCCGACGCATGGGCGGGGGCAGAGGTGCCGGCGGCATCCCATGCCTGTCAGGCGGCGCTTCTCCCCGACCTCGCGAAGGTCGGGGAGATGCGGCGCATAGCCAGGGCGTTCCTGCGTCGGTGCCGTGTTTCGGAGCCGGTGGTGGGGTTCGTCGTACTGGCCGTTTCGGAGCTGGTCACCAACGCCGTGGTCCACGGTGAGGGCGAAGTCGTGCTCCGCATCACCGTGGCCGTCGACGTGGTGCGTGTCTCGGTAACCGACCACAACCCGGCGCCCGCTGTGCTCAAGGAAGCCGGACTCGACGGTGAATCGGGGCGCGGGATCCGGCTGGTCGATGCGATCTCAGACGCATGAGAGAGCAGCGGCGAGGAGACGTGGTGTGAGTTCCGAGACGTGAGGGCTGCAGCTTGAGCCAGACCTCCAGTTGGTTCCCGACGATGCAAATGGCAAGCCGGGCAGCTCAGTCGCTTCTGTCACACAGGGCGCTCCGAGGGCCGTTCGCTTGCCTTCGCCCAGTAATTCGGTTCGAGCATCTCGCGGGGCCAGGCGGGCTGACGGATCGGGCCACGAGGCCCCATCTGTTCGAAGTACGGTGCCAGGTCGATCACAGGCGTTCCGTCTACGGCGTCGAGATCAGTGACCAACAGGTCCCGCCCTTCGACCTTGAGCAGCCGCGGGTAGCTGATCGCCAGTTGATTGGGACGCCGGTGGTTGCGGTGGACGAAGGTACCGGTCGGCGGCCAGTCCGGGTTTCCGCGGGGGCTGCGTGCATGGAGCTGGACATCTTCCGGTCGTGCCAGGTGGAAGCGCCACGTCACCGTCAGGTGGGAGAACTCTTCGATGCCCTGCAGCGTCTCGAGGGGGTACGCCTCGTTGAGCCGGATGACCGACTCGACTCCGCCCTGGTAATCGTCCTGGACGCGGGTGTGGCCCCCGACAACCGTTGCGATCCCTTCGACCTCGTACGTTGCCATCGGCGCTCGTACCTCTCTAACGGGGTCGCGTGTTCAGCAGCTGCCGTCAATAGCTGCGGACCTGCCCTGTGGTCAGCCTATGGCGCGCAGCATCTCCCGCGCCCGGCGGTCCAGTTCGGCGACGTGGCGGCCACCACGTTGCCGAACGGGCGAGAGGTCGCTCTGCATGCGGACGATGACGTCGCGGGCGCGGCCGGACTGGACGCCAGCCATGGCGTCCAGTGCTTGTCCCCAGGTACCACACGCCTCATCGAGTCGTCCCTGCTGGACTTGGACGGCACCGAGGTAGCCGAGGGTCACACTGTGGGTACGGGCATACTGCTGCCGCCGGCGGGTGGCAACGCTGCGCTGGAAATGCAACTCCGCGTCGAGAGGATTTCCCAGGTCCCGCAAGGCACAGGCAGTCTCGTGGGAGAGGGAGGCTTCCTGGAAGAAGCTGACGCGGTCGGGGGCATCCTCGCTATCGGCACGTGCGAGGTCCCTTTCCGCGCGACTGATGGCCGCGAGAGTGCCGCGGCGGTCGCCGCCGACGGCCAGGGCGCGGGCATGGACTACCGCGAGCAGGGCCTTCTCCCGCGAGCTGGCCTGGCCGTAGTGGGTGCGGGACATGGAGGCGTCAGCCAGGTCGAGCGCTCTGCGTGGGTGCCCGAGGTCGACTGCTTGGTGGGCAAGGGCACGCAGGATGTGGCCGCCCAGCGGTCCGTCTGCGGCTTCGGCCGCAATGCGTGCGGCGAGGGTGAGGTAGCGCTGGGCGGTTCGATGCTCGGAGGCGTCGAAGGCCATCCAGCCGGCGAGGTAGGTCATCTCTGCCACGGCCGAGTACGTATCCCGGCGGTGCTGTTCCGATCGGAACCTGCTGCCCAGGAGCGGCACCGCTTCGTCGCGAAGATGGCCGGCCAGGGCCGAGCGCCCCGAGGCCCCACCCCGCTGCTGGTCCCGCGCGGAATAGAAGGCGGTCAGGTTGCGGACGTCGTCGATATCAGCCTGAGTCACCAGCCGGGCGGAGACTGCAGGGCGCGATGCCGCCGCGGCCGGGGCGGCTGCCCACCATGGAGCCGCAGGAAGGACGAGGCCGGCGGCCGAGTACGCGGTGGTAGCCAACAGCTTGCGTCGGTGCATGTCCAGATCGTCGCTTCCCAGCTCGGCCAGCACGGTCAGAGGGTCGACGCTCCAGTCAGAACTACTGTCAGTCGAGCCTGTCGGCCCATCTTCCAGTCCGAGGTCAGCGAGGGTAAGGCGTCGGCCCAATCTGCGGGACAGCGTCTCACGCAGGATATGAGGCGCTCGTCCACTGGGTTTCGTGCCCTGGACCCACATGGCGATGTGGGAGCGGGAAATAGCCTCCAGTTCGCGTATGCCGCTCTCCGCGGCAACGCGAGCGACCGCGGCGGCTGCTTGGGGCTGGGACCAGCCCGCTTCGCGCAGGAGCGCGGCAAGGGCGACGTTTCTCTCACGGGCCATGTACTGCCCCTCGGTTCCGAAATGATCTTTGACGCCTTTGACGGCCCTGAAGGCCGCGTAGGCATACCCACTGACAGGGATTCGCGGTTCGCTCAACGTAGCCGCAGGATCACTCACCTTGCACGTCAGTGGACTGCAGTGCACGGCGTTCCCCGCTCAAGTTGGCCTGATCCATATAGGAGTTGCGTCATGCGTCCCTCGCTGGCCCTTCGCCGGGCGTGCCAACTCAGTGATCAGGGAAGGAGAAGCCACGCCCTTGGTGAGCCCATCCTGCGACGGGACCCGGCGGCCTCCGCGACGGAAACGGTGGCGCTCGTGCTGGGCAAGGACTCGCCGATACCCGATACTGCCGCCGATGTGGAGGACTTCGCACTGCGGCTACGAGGACACGTCAGCCAGCTCGGAGCCCTGACGCCTTCGCAAGAGCCGGCCCTGCTCCGTGCGCAGCAGCTCTGTTCGGGCGGCCTCCCCGATGGCTACATGCCCAGCAGGGTCCATCTGGTCAGGCTGGCCGACGCAACCCAAGACCTTATCGCTGACGTGCAGGCCCACGACGTGGCCCCTGCGAAGCCGGTCCAGAGACGGCGCTGGTGGAAGCCGCCGATCAACGTGCTGCGCGGCGCGGTCTCCGCTCTCGCCCTCGCCTGCGTGGTTCTGGCCGCGTCGGTGCCCCGGACATGACCGCCGCCGGGGCAGTTCTGATCGCGCTGATTCTCGGTCCCATGGCTGGCTGGCTCTTCGTGGTGATCGAGTAAGCAGCCGCATCGCTCCACGGGACGTGGATCCCCCGCCGAGGCAGAACAGACCTCCCCCGATCCGGTAACCACCGTGCCTCTCTCACCGACACTTCCCGGCCGCCACGGCGGCCCCGAAGCCACCCCCGGAGCCACGGGGACTAGGGAGACCCACACGATGAAACGCCTCCCGCGCATCGAGCAGTACGGCCTGATCGGCGACATGCAGACCAGTGCCCACGTCTGCGATGACGGTTCGATCGACTGGCTATGCCTGCCCCGGTTCGACTCGTCGGCCGTCTTCGCCGGCCTGCTCGGCACGCACAAGCACGGCACCTGGCAGATCGCCCCGGCCGCGCCTGGCCGCTCCGGGCCCGGAGCGGTCGCCGAGCGCCGGTACCGCGGTGACTCGCTCGTCCTCGAATCGATCTGGCGCATATCGGCCGGGTCGGTCCGCGTCCTGGACTTCATGCCGCCGCGCGACGGGGCACCGCAGGTGATCCGGATCGTCGAGGGCCTGGCCGGCGAGGTTGCGATGGTCTCGGCCATGCGTCCGCGGCCGGGATACGGCAGTGTCAGTCCGTGGATCCATGAGGCCGGTGGGCGCATGGTCGCGGAGGCCGGCGCGGACGCGCTGTGGCTCGACACCTGCGTCCCGCAGGTGGAGAAGGACGGCGTCGTCGTCAGTGCCTTTGCCATCCGCGCCGGGCAGAGCGTGGCGTTCGTGCTCAGCTGGTGCCCGTCCCACGCACCGGCTCCGGAGATCCCCGACCCGCACGCGTGCGGCCGGTTGCACAGGTCGTGACGGCGGCGGCCAGCAGGTCCATCTGCCGGTCGGCCTGGATGCCCACGGGCGGCATGCGGTAGGAGATGTTCTTGGTGGTGGTTGCCGCTCGTGCTGTGTGGCCCTGTGGTGCGGTCCGGTGGGCGGAGTGTCCGGTCGCCCCGGAGGAGGAAGTACCCATGGGTCCTTCTTCCGTTTTGTCGCCGTGAAGATCGGCGAGTGATTCGGAAAGGGCTCACGCCGAACCGACCGAATGGCCTAGGTTGGCCGTCGGTGCGTGAGCCCTTGTCTGGAGCAATGCACCAACGGCCGCCATGGGCTCGCAACTTGCGGCGGCTGGTCTGACTTTCGTGAGCCCTTATCGGTCCTGGGTGCCCTCCGATCCCGTCGCGGCGAGTGAGTATCTGGACTGGTCGTCCCGCACCACGGTCCCCGCCTGGCGGAGTTTGCTGAGTCGCGCACGGATGCTGGAGCCGGAACTGGTCACGCCGAGTGCCGACGCCCTGCGGGTGATCTCCAGGGGTCAGGCCGCCCTCCCCGCGCAGTACGTGGAGGATGCCCTCCTCGATGGACAGCTGGCTGCCAGCGGGGATACTCAGGGTGGTCGGTTCGGCGTCGTCGGTGACTCCCTCGGCGGCCGCTGCACCTGTGTAGGCCTTCAGGGCGTGCAGCGCGGCTGTGCTGTCCGCGAGCCGCTTCTCGAGCGCCGCCAGCCTGGCGGCTGTTTCGTCACGCTCACGCCGGGCAGCCTCGACGCCCTGCCTGAACTCGTCTGTCTGTGCGATCAGTTGAGCCAGGAAGTGGTGGTTGGACGCGTCGATGTCCGTCATCGCTTCCACCCCCTTTCCTGTTCCTGACGACCGTGGTGTCGATCACCGCGGCGACAGCATAGACAACAACAACAACAACTCCTGTTGTGCGTCGGCTTGCGCAGGGCGAACGCGCTCAGCACGGCGCTGATGTGCGGCCTCGGGCCGCCACTGCGGAGCTCGGTGGCGATGAAGCCGACGAGGCGAGTCCGGGAAAGGACCGTAGCCGAGCCCTAGTTCTTGCCGATGGCCTCGGCGGTGGACCAGGGTAAGGCGCCGAGGCCGATCCGCGCGCAGCTGGCCGGGCAGGTCGAGGCAGCGGTGTACGGAGGCGTCACGGGCGGGGGCGGGCCGCGCGCAGGCCTGCACGAGCACGATGCCGAGGACGGCGATCGGAACGTTGGCGTAGAAGATCGAGCGCCAGCCGGGCGAGTCCACCGGGAGCCCCGCCCACGACGGGGCCGAGCGCCGGGGCGGTCACGCCGGCAGCAGTTCACAGGTTCATCGCGCGGCGGTGGCAGGGAACGGGCGAGGTCCGGCACGGCCGTCCGGGACCTTCGGGATCGCCGGCCGAGAGCGACACATGCGTGCCATTGGCCTGATCTCGACACACCACGCTTCCGGGACCCTCTACAACGGTGATCCCTCCCCCGCTTAGTTGTGACCCGATGTGTGTGTGTTGTGCTCCAGGGGCCATACCGCCCCGACGAGTTGCTGAGAAGACGCACCTGGGTCGGAAGGAGCACCCGTTGAAGAACCGGCACATCTCCACACTCATCACTGCCTCGGCGTGCCTGCTGCTGCTCTCTCCAGCAGCCACGGCCGCCGCCCAGTCCGCCCCCACCCGGCCGGCTCCAGCCTCCCACCCCGCCCCCGACATGGTGCAGGCGCTGGCCGACACCCTCGGTGTCACCTCCCAGCAGGCCATCGCCCGTCTCAACTCCGAGCGGGACCAGCAACACAGACTCGCCGACCTCGCCAAGCACGGCATCACCGTGGACGGGGCATTCTTCGATTCGCGCGGCAAGCTCATCGTGAACACACCGCATGCCGCCGATGCAGCGGCCGTGACCCGCGCTGGACTGGACAGCCGGATACCCGAAAGAGGGGAGCGCGTGCTGGACCGGGTGAAGGCCGCCCTGGATGCCGCAGCGGCCCGGCAGGTGCCCTCCGGCATCGACTCCTGGGAGGTCGACCTGCCCTCCGACACCGTCACGATCACCGCGCACGACACGAACAGCGCCACCGCACGATCCTTCCTCCACGTGGCACAGTCGTTCGCAGATGCCGTCCACATCGTCAAGTCCCCCACCACACTCGCCCCCCAGACCACCATCGCGCCCGGCAGCAAGATGACGTTCAACGGGTACTACTGCTCCGTCGGCTTCGGTGCGCACTCCTCCTCCGGCACCCAGTACCTGGTCACGGCGGGCCACTGTGTCAAGGATCTGCCGGACCTGTACTACAGCGGCAGCCACTTCGCCAAGGGCGTCGCCACGCGGTACCGCCTCGGCCAGCCGAGCGTGGACATGGGCCTGGCGCGTCTCGACTCCGGCGTGGCGATCGCCACCCGGGTGGGCACCTGGGGCGCCCTCAGCGAGTCCCCGGCCGTGAAGGGCAGCACCCGGGCTCTGCCGGGAGCATCGCTGTGCAAGTCCGGCGCCACCTCCCACTGGACCTGCGGCAAGGTGAAGTCCTACAACGTGACGGTCACTTACAGCGGCAAGACCTCCAGTGAGCCGGACACGGTCGTCTCGGGACTGGGAAGCTCCACCGTCTGCACGGAAGGCGGGGACAGCGGTGGGGCTTACATCTCCGGTGACCAGGCCCAGGGCTTGACCTCGGGCGGCCCGTTGGGCCAGACCTGCGACGGCGTGAACTCCGCCGGCACCTCGTACTTCCAGCCACTCGACGACGTCCTGTCGTACTACGGCCTGACCCTGAACACGAACTGAGCCGGCACAACGCAAGACCGGGTCTGTCACGGCCAGTCAGCTCCCGCTGTAGTGGGGCGGCCGGTTTGGAACGGCGACGGCTGAGTCGTTCCAAACCGGCCGCCCGGAGGAACGTTGCGACGTACCAGCCACTGACCCTCAACAACCAAGATCAGCCGTTGATTGGACAGACCCGATCGTGTCCCGGACAGGGCGTCTCGATAGCGCACAGCGCTGTCCGAAGGAGGCGGCCCTCCCCGGGTGCGCGGAGCCGCGACTGCGGTGGCACCGGCGACCGGGCACCCTGTTCGCCGCGGCGGGGGCAGCGGCTCCGCCGGCGCTGCGGGTGCCGGGCGGCGGTGATCGAAGCCTCCCCGCCGACTGCCACGGAGTCAACGGCGCGCGGGCCACTCGAGAACGTTGATCCGTATGGCGGCCAGGCTCAGGTGCCCGCATGGGGACACTTCGGGCAGTGACGTCAGGGGCTGGCGGCCAGGGCGCCAGCCGCCTGTGGGCCCGGCTGGACGCATGGAGGAGTGCTGTCCTGCAGTGCGGCATATGGTGAATAACGTGCACGAACGGCAGATAGTGTGGCTGGTCCCGTTGGTCGTGTTCGCCCTGGTGGTCGTACTGCCCGCGGTGGCGGGACATCACGAGGAGACCTGGGCGCAGCTCGGTGTCGGGGCCGTGGGATGTGCGGCCCTACTCCTGAGGATTCGCTGGCCGCTGCCGGTACTGGTCGTGACACTCGCATGCGCGTTGGCGTCCATGGCGCTGACCGCGCTGGTCTTTCCCGCAGCACTGATGGTCCTGGTGGCCCTGGTCCGGGTGGGCATGAGCCTCCCGGTGCGGGTCGTGACCGTGTGTACTGCCGTCACCGTGTGTGTGGTCTACTTCACGGTCGACCTTGCACGGAACATCAAGTCCTTCGATCTGATCAGCGCCGACCAGCTGGGCTGGTTCGTGGCGGCCTCGGCCGCCGGCGTGGCCGTGGCCAACCAGCGACGTTTCGTAGCCGAGGCCGAGGAGCGGGCGCTGCGGGCCGAGCAGTCCCGCGAAGCCGAGGCGCACCGACGGGTCAGCGAGGAGCGGCTGCGCATTGCTCAGGAACTGCATGATGTCATCGGCCACAGCATTGCCGTGATCAATGTCCAGGCGGGTACGGCAGCGCACGTGATCGATGTACGGCCCAAGCAGGTGCGGCAGTCGCTGGAGCTGATCCGCCAGGCCAGCAGCTCTGCCATGGAGGAGATCCGCACGACCCTGGGACTCTTGCGCACTGCGGACCCGCAGCATCTGCCGGTGGCGCCGGCGCCTGGCCTGGACGACGTGTCTGGCCTGGTGGACGGCGCCCGCGCCGGCGGCCTGCGGGTCTGCTGCGTCGTGGACGGCCCGGTCAGAGAGGTTCCGCATGTGGTGGGCACCACGGTGTACCGGCTGGTGCAGGAGGCCCTGACCAACGCGGTGAAGTACGCAGGAGCCGGGGCGAACGTGGAGGTCCGCCTCGAGTACGAGGAGCACGGGCTGCGCTTGTCCGTCGAGGACGATGGAGCGGGTACGGCAGCGGCAGGTCCACAGGGGTCGGGGCTCGGCCTGCGCGGCATGCGCGAGCGGGTCGAAGCGGTCGGCGGGACCCTGGAGGTGGGGCGCCGCCGGCCCCGCGGATTCCGGGTGGCGGCGCAGATCCCTACGGAGGCTCCATGACAGTGCGTGTGCTGCTGGTCGACGACCAGGCCCTCGTCAGGGCCGGCTTTCGAGTGCTGATCGACTCCGAGCCGGACCTGGAAGTGGTCGGCGAGGCCTCCGACGGAGCCGAAGCCCTTGGACTCATCAGGGCGCGACTGCCGCAGGTCGCGCTTATGGACATCCGGATGCCGGTCATGGACGGGATCGCCGCCACCCGGGCGATCTGCGCCGACCCCAAGCTGTCCGGGGTGAAGGTCGTCGTGCTGACCACCTTCGGGCACGACGAGTACGTGTTCGCCGCCTTGCAGGCCGGAGCGAGCGGCTTCCTCATGAAGGACACCGCCCCGGCCGAACTGCTCGCCGCGGTCAGAACAGTGGCCATCGGAGACAGTCTGCTGCTGCCGCGCCGCACCCGGCGTCTGATCGAGGACTTTTCCGGCCGCCGACGGCCCGTGGACCGACCCACACCGAGTCTGGACGCCCTCACCGACCGGGAGCGGGAGGTGCTGGTGCTGGTGGGACGGGGGCTGTCCAACGACGAGATCGCCGCGGAGCTGACCTTGTCGCGCCTCACAGTGAAAACTCACGTCAGCCGCACCCTGGCCAAACTCTCCGCCCGGGACCGCGCGCAGCTGGTCATGATCGCCTACGAAACCGGTCTGCTGATTCCGGCGGCCGGAGACGGGGCATGAGAAGGCGGCCCCGATACCTTGCCGGAAGCCGGGGCGCGCCCCGATGGACGAGACGTCTGCAATCGGCACCGGGCCCCGTCTGGCGCCTACCCGAATCTGGTGGGCGGGGACGGCCGCGATCGGCGCCGCCCCCGCCCACCTCCGGATCGACCGCCACGCAGACGGGCTCAGCTGCTGGTGACGGTGAGGTCGTCGATCTGTGCCTCCACGACGCTGCTGGCGCCCATGTCTGCAGCGGTGAAGCGTAGGCGGACGGTCTTGCCGGCGAAGGCCGACAGGTCGGCGTTCGCAGCGCGCCACGCCCCTGCGAGGCGGGTGTCAGCCGTTCCGTTCTGCTGGAACACGGTGGTGGAGGTCGTGCCGCTGACGACCTCGACGCGCAGGTAGTCGTCCGGCCCCGACTTGCTGTTGTACGCGAAGTTGTACCACCAGCTCATCTGGGGAGTGGTACCGGTGGGCAGGGTGACGGCAGGCGAGGTCACGCTCGTGATGCCGTCGTCCACGTCGTTGGACGCATACGAGTCACCCGCCAGGAGGCCGGTGGTCAGGGCGTTGGCTCCTGAGTGGGTCGTACCCAGTTGCTTGATGTCGCCGCTGGAATCGGAGACGGTCTCCTCCGGGTTGCCCCGCTGCCACAGACCCGAGGTCGCGGTGTCGGTGCCGGCGGTGTTCACGCGCCAGCCCTTGTCCGACTCGAAGTCGTCGGAGAAGAGTGCCGGTCCGCCGGGGGCGCTCCACACATCGGTGACGGCGGTCTTTTGGGCGGCGTTGCCCAGGGCGGGCAGGCCGTACATGTCCTCGATGGTGCGCAGGACGTTGAAGTGGTTGATCTGGGTGTTCGACTGGTAGCCGGTCTTGACGTGTGCTCCGACGAACGCGGTGTAGATCTGGTTGACCGAGCTGGTGCGGGAGTCCTCGTCGAAGGTGACGATGAGCAGGCTGTTGTGGGTCTTGGCCCATTGCGCGTAGCCGTCGAGGTTGCTCTTGAGCCAGCTGTCGCCGGTGCCCACGGAGCAGTCGTGCATGTCATTGCACATGTTCGGTACGACGAAGGAGACCGTGGGGAGCTTGGTGTAGT
>NZ_JBEXZD010000081.1:0-38609 GCF_040628575.1 Streptomyces sp. NPDC006393 | reverse complement strand
CAACCCGCCGATCGACGAGCTCCTCGAGGCCACCGACTCGAAGTACAGCCTCGTGATCTACGCGGCCAAGCGAGCCCGCCAGATCAACGCCCCGGCCGGTCGTGAGGCCGGGGCGGCCGACGGGTGTGCGATGACGGTCAGTTCACGTTGACCGCGCTCCAGGCCGCCGCCACCGCGTCGTACTCCGCGCTGCCGGAGCCGTAGAGGTCCTTGGCCGCGTTCAGGGTGGCCGTGCGGGCGCCCGCGTAGTTGGTCGAGGACGTCATGTAGACCGTCAGGGCGCGGTACCAGATCTTGCCGACCTTGTCGCGGCCGATGCCGGTCACCGTCTTGCCGTTGTACGTCGGCGAGTCGTAGGCGACGCCGTTGATCGTCTTCGCGCCGCTGCCCTCCGCGAGGAGGTACGCGAAGTGGTTGGCGACGCCGGAGGAGTAGTGGACGTCGAGGTTGCCGACCGAACTGCTCCAGTAGTCGGCGGAGTTGCCGTCCTTGGACGGCTTGTCCATGTAGCGCAGTGCCGTCCCCCCGAAGCCGGAGCGGACGATCTTCTCGCCGATGAGGTAGTCACCGGGGTCGGAGGCGTTGTTCGCGTACCACTCGACCATCGTGCCGAGGATGTCCGAGGTGGCCTCGTTCAGGCCGCCGGACTCGCCCGAGTACGTCAAGGCCGCCGTCTTCGACGTCACGCCGTGCGTCATCTCGTGGCCGGCCACGTCCAGCGCCACCAGCGGCCCGAACGTCGTCCCGTCACCGTCGCCGTACGTCATGCAGAAGCAACTGTCGTCCCAGAACGCGTTGTTGTAGTTGCTGCCGTAGTGGACGCGGTTGTACGAGCCCTTGCCGTCGCCCGCGATGCCGTTCCGCCCGTGGACGTTCTTGTAGTAGTCCCAGGTCTCGTTCGTGCCGTACTGGGCGTCCACGGCCGCCGAGGCGCGGTCCGCCGTCGATCCCGTGCCCCAGTGGTTGTCGGCGTCCGTGAACAGGGTCGCGGGCGCCCGCTGGAAGCAGATGCCGAGGAAACACAGGTCGGTCTTGTTCGCGGCGTCGCCGGTGTAGGTGTTGCCGCGCGTGGGGTCCTTGAGCTGGTACGTCGATCCGGACAGGGTCGTCTCCAGCCCTACAGTGCCGCTGTAGAGCGACTTGCCGTCGCCCGTCGCCGTCTCGATGCTGTCCCAGGCGTCGATCTGCGCGCCCGTGAGCGCGTCGGTCAGCACCGTACGGGCGACCGGGTTGCCGAGGGAGTCCAGCCCGGCCGCGTTGGTGCGCCAGGCCAGGCGCGGGGCGCCGTGCAGGGCGTCGACGACCAGTTCGGGCCTGGCCTTGACGCTCTTCAGGGTCTCGCCGAGGTTCGCGGCGCGCAGCGCGTTGACCGCGAGGTCGGCGGCCTTGGGAGCGGAGAGCTTCGGGGTGGTGGTCGGGAGCGAGATCGTGCCCCTGGTCGCCCGGTTCGCGCCGCGGTAGGCGCCGTCCGGGGTCAGATGGACCACGAAGTCGCCGCCCAGCACCGGCAGTCGGTCGTAGGCGCGGTCGTAGCGGACGTGCTGGGTGCCGTCCTTGTCGACGATGACGTCCCGGACGGTGGTGCTCTCGGCGGAGGTGAGCCCCAGGGCCGTGGCGTGGTCCAGGAGCGCCGCGGCGGCGTTCTGGATCGCGGTGGCCGGGCCGGGTCTGTCGTCCGCGTGCGCGGTGGGGGAGAGTACGGCGGCCAGCAGGGTGGCGGTGGTGGCGGCTATGCCGGCCGTGGCCAGTCGGCCGCCTCGGGTGTGCCGTGTCCGACTCATCGGTCTCCTTGGGAAGGCGCCTTCGAGGGGGTGTGGGGGTGGCGCTGACGTTCGTTCAGGTTTAAGGGACCATGACAAGTCGTGTCCATACCGCCTCCATGGAGATGTGTGGCGAGGTGGAGGGGGTACAGAATCGTTTCCGTGATCGTCCCGGCCCCCTCCCCGCCCCACGGGCCCCTCCCGTTCTTCGTGTACGGCACCCTGCGCCCCGGCGAACGCAACCACGACCTCCTCCTGCGCGGCCGCACCCGGACCGAGGAACCGGCGCGCCTCACCGGCGCCGCGCTGTACGAGGGGCCCGGCTTCCCGTACGCCGTCGAGGAGCCGGGCGGCGTCGGCGTCGTGCGGGGCGAGCTGGTGACCGCCCGGCCGGAGACGTACGAGGAGCTGCTCGGCGTCCTGGACCGGCTGGAGGGGTACGTCGTCGGAGACCCGCGCAGCCTGTACGAACGCGTCGAGCGCGAGGTCGTCCGCGAGGCCGACGAAACGGCGGTACGGGCGTGGGTCTACGTAGCGGGTCCGGCCGTGGCCGCGCGGCTGCGGGACGGCGGCCGGGTCGTCGAGGGGGGTGCCTGGTCGTCCCGGCCCCGCTGACGGTCTCTCGGCCGGGCCTGCCGGGCTCTGCGCTGACGGTCTCTCGGCCTGGCTACGGCCGTACCGCCTCCACCCGCACCGCGCACACCTTGAACTCCGGCATCCGCGAGGTCGGGTCCAGGGCCGGGTTGGTCAGCGTGTTCGCGCGGCCCTCGCCGGGCCAGTGGAAGGGCATGAACACCGTGTCCGGGCGGATGCCGGTCGTGATGCGCGCGGGCGCCACCGCACGGCCGCGCCGGGAGACGACGGCCACCGGGCCGCCCTCGGTGGCCCCCAGGCGCGCCGCGAGCCGCGGGTGCAGCTCGACGAACGGGCCGGGCGCGGCGGCGTTCAGCTCGTCCACGCGCCGGGTCTGGGCGCCCGACTGGTACTGGGACACGACCCGCCCGGTGGTCAGCAGCACCGGATACTCCTCGTCGGGCTCCTCGGCGCTCGGCCGGTGCGAGACGGGCGTGAACCGGGCCCGGCCGTCCTCGGTGGCGAACCGGTCGAGGAACAGGCGCGGAGTACCCGGGTGGGCATCGGATGCGGACGCGGGAGCGGAGGCGGGAACGGGGGAGGAGGCGGAAACGGGCGCGGGGGCGGTGCCGGTCGGCTCCGGAGGCGCCGGGCACGGCCAGAAGACGCCGTTCTCCTCCGCCAGCCTGCGATAGGTGATCCCCGAGTAGTCCGCGGGACCTCCCGCGCTCGCGCGGCGCAGCTCCTCGAAGACCTCCTCGGGATCGGTCGGGAAGCCCTTCTCCACGCCCAGCCGTGCGGCCAGTTCGTGCAGCACCTCCAGGTCGCCGCGGACCCCGTCGGGCGGCGTGATCGCGCGCCGCCGCAGCAGCACCCTGCCCTCGAGGTTCGTCGTCGTGCCCGTCTCCTCCGCCCACTGCGTGACCGGCAGGACGACGTCGGCCAGCGCCGCCGTCTCCGAGAGCACCACGTCGCAGACGGCCAGGAAGTCCAGCGACCTCAGCCGCTCCTCCACGTGCGCGGCGCGCGGCGCCGAGACCACCGGATTGGAGCCCATCAGCAGCAGGGTGCGGATGTCCGTGCCGAGCGCGTCGAGGAGTTCGTACGCGCTGCGGCCCGGTCCCGGCAGGCTGTCCGGGTCCACGCCCCACACCTCGGCCACGTGCCGCCGCGCCGCCGGGTCCGTGAGCTTGCGGTAGCCGGGCAACTGGTCGGCCTTCTGGCCGTGTTCGCGCCCGCCCTGACCGTTGCCCTGACCGGTCAGGCAGCCGTACCCGGACAGCGGCCGGCCCACCCGGCCGGTCGCCAGGCACAGGTTGATCCACGCGCCCACCGTGTCCGTGCCCTTGGCCTGCTGCTCGGGCCCGCGCGCGGTGAGCACCATCGCCGACTCCGGCGCGCAGAACATCCGCACCGCCTCGCGGAGCTGTGGAACGGGCACCCCCGTGACCCGTTCCACGTACTCCGGCCAGTGCGCCATGGCCGCCGCCCGCGCCTCCTCCCAGCCCCTCGTCCGCTCCCGTATGTACGCCTCGTCGGTGCGGCCCTCGGCGACGACCAGGTGCAGCAGGCCCAGGGCCAGGGCGAGGTCGGTGCCGGGCCGGGGCGCCAGGTGCAGATCGGCCTGCTCGGCGGTCCTCGTCCGGCGCGGGTCCACGACGATCAGCGTGCCGCCGTTCTCGCGCAGTTCGGTGAAGTAGCGCAGCGAGGGCGGCATGGTTTCCGCCGGGTTGGAGCCGACCAGGATCACACAGCCCGTCCGGGGGATGTCCGCGAGCGGGAACGGCAGCCCCCGGTCCAGACCGAACGCCCGCGTCCCGGCGGCCGCCGCCGACGACATGCAGAAGCGGCCGTTGTAGTCGATCTGCGAGGTGCCGAGCGCCACCCGCGCGAACTTGCCCAGCGCGTAGGCCTTCTCGTTGGTCAGCCCGCCCCCGCCGAACACCCCGCAGGCGTCCGGGCCGTGCTCCACGCGCGCGCGTGCCAGTGCCCCGGCGATCCGGTCCAGGGCCTCCTCCCAGGTCGCCGGCGCGAGCGTGCCGTCGCCGGAGCGCACCAGCGGGGAGGTCAGCCGCACACGGGAGGAGAGCACCTCGTGCGCCGTTCGGCCCTTGCCGCACAGCGCGCCCCGGTTCACCGGGAAGTCCGCGCGCTCGGTCACCTCCACACCCCCGTGCGGGGCGGGGGTGAGGTTCATCCCGCACTGCAGGGCGCAGTACGGGCAGTGCGTGGGCGTCGCGGAGGTCTGTCGCTGCATGCCGCTCAGCGTGCGTCGGCCGTGTTACGCGCCCGGACGGCCGCTGTTACGCGCCCGGCACGGTGACCTCGCAGCGCCGGCCCGCCCGCCGTGAGGCGGGCCGGCGGTGCCTACCGGGGCGTGGCCAGCGCCCGCGCGACCCCGTGCTCCTTCGGCCCGAGGAACCTCGGGTCGGGACGGAACACCGCGTCCAGCACCGCCTTGCCCGCCGCGAACACCTCGCGGGTGCCGCCGTAGTACCAGGTGACGTCGTGCTTGTCGTCCACGCCGACGCCGTAGGAGTCGATGCCCGCCGCGTCGCACAGGGCCACCGCCCTGCGGATGTGGAAGCCCTGACTGACCAGGACCGCCCGGTCCACACCGAAGATCTTCTTCGCGCGCACGCAGGAGTCCCAGGTGTCGAATCCGGCGTAGTCGGTGACGATCCGCGCGGCGGGCACTCCGTGCCCGGTCAGGTAGGCGCGCATGGCGTCCGGCTCGTCGTAGTCCTCGCGGCTGTTGTCGCCGGTGACCAGGAGCACCTCGACCCGGCCCTCGTGGTACAGCCGCGCCGCCGCGTCCAGGCGGTGCGCCAGATACGGCGACGGCTCGCCGTCCCACAGACCCGCGCCGAAGACCACGCCGACCTCGGCGCGCGGCACGTCGGCCGTCGTCCGCAGCCGGTCGCCGGTCACGACGAACAGCCAGGTCGCCGGGAGCAGCGCCAGCACGCACACCGACATCACGGTCTGTACCAGCCGCCGCTGCCCGGCGCGCGTGCGCGGCAGCCTCGGTCTGTGGATCTTCATGCCCGGCATGCCCATAGGGACGCGGTGAGCGACGCCCCGGTTCGCGGGGGCGGGGCGGGGAGTGTCGAAGCCTGCTCACTCCCCCCACCCCCGCCCCGTGAAATACCGGAAAACAACCCGGTCACGGCCACGCAACGGCGCGGCAACCTCACACCGTCAGGATCGGTGCATGACGGCGTCGAACCCTCCTCGCGACGAGTTCCTCCACGGCCCCGGCGGGCCGCCGGTCCCCGGCGTCCGCCTCGACAGTACGGCGCACATCATGAGCAGCATCGGCAACCAGCTCGCCGGCCGGCTCGGCCTGGTGTCGCTCAGCGGCGGACTCCGGCCCGCCCCGCCCGCCCCACCTTCCCTCGTCCTCGTGGCGCACGGCAGCCGCGACCCGCGCGCGCTGAGCACCGTACGGGCCCTCATGGACCGGGTCCGCGAGCTGCGCCCTGGGCTGTCCGTGCGCCTGGGGCACATCGAGCTCAACGAGCCGCTGCTCCCCGACACCCTCGCCGGCCTGGGCCACACCGACGCCGTCCTGGTGCCGCTGCTGCTCAGCCCCGGCTACCACGTCAAGCGGGACATCCCCGAGATGGCCGCCGCCGCACCGGCACGCGCGCGCGTGGCCGCACCGCTCGGCCCGCACCCGCTGCTCGTGGAGACCCTGTACGCCCGTCTGGTCGAGGCCGGCTGGCCCGCCCGGACCGGGACCGACGAGGCCGGGACCGACGATGTCGTGCGCCGTACGAGCGCGGTGGTGCTGGCCGCCGCCGGCTCGCGCGACCCCGACTCCGCGGCCGGCACCCGCCGCACCGCGCGGCTCCTCGCCGACCGCCTCGGGGTGCCCGTCGTGCCCGCCTACGCCTCCGCCGCCCGCCCCACCGTCCCGGCCGCCCTGCGCTCCCTCGCGGCCCGGGGCCGCCACCGCGTCGCCGTCGCCTCCTGCTTCACCGCCCCCGGCCGTTTCGCCACCCGGTGTGCCGAGGCCGCCCCCTGGATCGCCTCCGCCCCGCTCGGCGACCACCCGGCGATGGCCCGGCTCGTCCTGCACCGCTACGACCGGGCCCTCGCGGCGCCCGCGACCCCGGCGCAGGACACGCGCGTACCGGCCTGACGCGCGTACCGGCCTGACGCCCGTGTACGGCCGGTGGACGGCGGCGCCGCGACCGGTCCCGCGATCACCGAACGGAGCCGGACGGTGACATCCCGATTGTCGGCGGCTGCGCTTAGTGTCGAAGCATGGAAGGGATCGCCCCCGGGGCAGCCGAGGCAGCAGGGCCGTACGAGAACCACCTCCCGCCCGCCGGTTACGAGGCGTCCGCCGTCGAGCGGTGGGCCGCCGAGCCGGACAAGCGGCCGGGCCGTACGGCCTTCCAGCGCGACCGCGCGCGCGTGCTGCACTCCGCCGCGCTCAGACGCCTGGCGGGCAAGACGCAGGTGGTCACGCCGGGCGAGCGCAGCCAGGCCTGGGACCCGAGCCCCCGCACCCGGCTCACCCACTCGCTGGAGTGCGCCCAGGTCGGCCGGGAGCTGGGCGCCGCCCTCGGCTGCGATCCCGACCTGGTGGAGGCGGCCTGCCTCTCCCACGACCTGGGCCACCCGCCCTTCGGGCACAACGGCGAGCAGGCGCTGAACGAGTTCGCGCACGACTGCGGCGGCTTCGAGGGCAACGCCCAGTCCCTGCGCCTGCTCACCCGCATCGAGCCCAAGCGGTTCGTCCCCGACCCCGCCTCCGGCGAGCTGGTCAGCGTCGGCCTCAACCTCACCCGTGCCGCCCTCGACGCCGCCACCAAGTACCCCTGGCCGCGCGGCGCCCACCCCACCGACCCGGCGTCCCCCAAGTTCGGTGTCTACGAGGACGACCGGCCGGTCTTCGACTGGCTCCGCAAGGACGCGCCCGGCACCCGCACCTGCTTCGAGGCCCAGGTCATGGACTGGTCCGACGACGTGGCGTACTCGGTGCACGACGTGGAGGACGGCCTGCACGCCGGCCACATCGACCCGAACTGCCTCCAGGCCGAACCCGAACGGCAGGCGGTGTTCGCGGTCGCCGTCGGCCGCTACGTCCCCGCGGACACCGACCCCGAGGAGCTGGCCGAGGCCCTGGACCGCCTGCTGGACCAGGAGTGGTGGCCGCACGGCTACGACGGCTCGGCGGTCGCCCAGGCCCGGCTGAAGGACGCCACCAGCCAGCTCATCGGCCGCTTCTGCCTGGCCGCCGAGGGGGCTACGAGGCAGGCATGGGGGCACCTCCCAGGCCGTTCAGGCTCTGGGGGAGGGAGCGGGCGCCTCACGCGCTACGGCGCCGAGCTGGTCGTCCCCAGAAGCACCCGAATGGAGTGCGCGGTCCTCAAGGCCGTCGCCGACCGCTACGTCATGCAGCGCGCCGAACAGGAACGGCTCCGCGCCGACCAGCGGATCGTCGTCGCCGAGCTGGCCGAGGCGCTCACCGCGCGCGCCCCCGAGGGCCTGGACCCGCAGTTCCGGGCCCTGTTCGAGCAGGCTCGGGACGACCGCGCCCGCAAGCGGGTCATCGTCGACCAGATCGCCTCCCTCACCGACGCCTCGGCCCGCTCGCTCCACGCGCGGCTGAGGGGGCGCGCATGACACTGACAGCGCGCTTACGGACGTCCGTGATACCGGTGATACCCGTGTGACAACAGTTGGTTCCAGAGGTGATCCCAAGGCCCTGACCAGGTCTCCAGGTGACCCTCCGTGGCCTGATCGGGCCACTCCCTCTTCCCGCACCACGCTCCGTGCGGGACGCTCGCATGTGGCGGCACCCTGACGAGGAGGCAACAAGTGGTCGACGCGGATCAGACATTCGTCATCGTCGGAGGGGGTCTGGCCGGCGCCAAGGCGGCCGAGACCCTCCGCGCGGAGGGCTTCAGCGGCCGCGTCATCCTCATCTGTGACGAGCGCGACCACCCCTACGAGCGCCCACCGCTGTCCAAGGGCTACCTGCTGGGCAAGGAGGAACGCGACACGGTCTTCGTGCACGAACCGGCGTGGTACGCGCAGAACGACATCGAGCTGCACCTCGGCCAGACGGTCGACTCGATCGACCGCGCCGCCAAGACCGTCCACTTCGGCGACGACGGCACCCACGTCCGCTACGACAAGCTGCTGCTGGCCACCGGCGCCGAGCCGCGCCGCCTGGACATCCCCGGCACCGGCCTGGCCGGCGTCCACCACCTGCGCCGCCTCGCCCACGCCGAGCGGCTCAAGGGCGTCCTGACCCACCTCGGCCGGGACAACGGCCACATCGTGATCGCCGGCGCCGGCTGGATCGGCCTGGAGGTCGCGGCGGCGGCCCGCGAGTACGGCGCGGAGGTCACCGTCGTCGAACCGTCCGCCACCCCGCTGCACCACGTCCTCGGCCCCGAGCTCGGTCAGATCTTCACCGAGCTGCACCGCGCGCACGGCGTCCGCTTCCACTTCGGTGCCGTGCTGACCGAGATCGTCGGCCAGGACGGCATGGTGCTGGCCGCCCGCACCGACGACGGCGAGGAGCACCCCTGCCACGACGTGCTCGCCGCGATCGGTGCCGCGCCGCGCGTCGCCCTCGCCGAGGCGGCGGGCCTTCAGCTGGCCGACCGCGCCCACGGCGGCGGCATCGTGGTCGACGAGCGGCTGCGCACGTCCGACCCGGACATCTATGCCGCCGGTGACGCGGCGTCCTTCCCGCACCCGCTGTTCGGCACCCGGCTGCGCGTCGAGCACTGGGCCAACGCCCTCAACGGCGGCCCGGCCGCCGCCCGCGCCATGCTCGGCCAGGACGTCACCTACGACCGCGTGCCCTACTTCTTCTCCGACCAGTACGACCTGGGCATGGAGTACAGCGGCTGGGCGCCGCCGGGGTCGTACGACCAGGTGGTGATCCGGGGCGACGCCGGGAAGCGGGAGTTCATCGCGTTCTGGGTGAAGGAGGGCCGGGTGCTGGCCGGGATGAACGTCAATGTGTGGGACGTCACAGAGCCGATCCAGCATCTGATCCGTACGAAGGCACATGTGGACACGGAGGCGCTGGCGGACCCGCATGTGCCGCTGGACACCCTCGCCTCGTAGCAGGCCGGCACTGTCCTACCGCCCCCGTAGAATTCAGGCGTGGCAGGACGGATCAACGACGAGGACGTGAAGGCGGTACGGGACGCGGTCCCGATCGACGCCGTGGTGTCCGAGTACCTCCAGCTGCGCAACGCGGGCGGAGGCAACCTCAAGGGTCTCTGCCCCTTCCACGACGAGAAGTCGCCGTCCTTCCAGGTCAGCCCGAGCAAGGGACTCTTCCACTGCTTCGGCTGCCAGGAGGGCGGCGACACCATCACCTTCGTGATGAAGGTCGACCACCTCTCCTTCTCGGAGGCGGTCGAGCGGCTGGCCGCCCAGGCCGGCATCACCCTGCGCTACGAGGAGGGCGGGTACAACCCGGCCCACCAGCGCGGCGAGCGCATCCGCCTGGTCGAGGCCCACAAGCTGGCCGCCGACTTCTACGCCGAGCAGCTCGCCGCCTCCGCCGAGGCCGAGACCGGCCGGGTCTTCCTGGCCGAGCGGGGCTTCGACCAGGCCGCCGCCGTCCACTTCGGCGTCGGCTACAGCCCCCAGGGCTGGGACCACCTCACCCGCTTCCTGCGCGGCAAGGGCTTCACCGACAAGGAGCTGATCCTCTCCGGGCTGGCCCAGGAGGGCCGTCGCGGCCCCATCGACCGCTTCCGGGGCCGGCTGATGTGGCCGATCCGGGACATCGGCGGCGAGGTGGTCGGCTTCGGCGCCCGCAAGCTCTACGAGGCGGACAACGGCCCCAAGTACCTCAACACCCCCGAGACGCCGATCTACAAGAAGTCCCAGGTCCTGTACGGCATCGACCTGGCCAAGAAGGACATCGCGAAGGCCTCCCGAGCGGTCGTCGTCGAGGGCTACACCGACGTCATGGCCTGCCACCTCGCCGGAGTGACGACCGCGATCGCCACCTGCGGCACCGCCTTCGGCGGCGAGCACATCAAGATCCTGCGCCGGCTGCTGATGGACAACGGCTCGGCCCGCGTGATCTTCACCTTCGACGGCGACGCGGCCGGCCAGAAGGCGGCCCTGCGCGCCTTCGAGGACGACCAGAAGTTCGCCGCCGAGACCTACATCGCCATCGCGCCCGACGGCATGGACCCGTGCGAACTGCGCCTGGCCAAGGGCGACGAGGCGGTGGCGGACCTCGTCGAACCGCGCACCCCGCTCTTCGAGTTCGCGCTGCGCCAGATCGTGGCCCGCTACGACCTGAACACGCCGGCCGGCCGCGCCGCCGCCCTGGACGAGGCCGCGCCGGTCGTCGCCCGGATCAAGAACAGCGGCGCCCAGCACGAGGTCGCCGTCCAGCTCGCCGGGCTGCTCGGCATCCTGGACACGCAGTTCGTGGTCAGGCGGGTGGCCCAGCTGGCCCGCTGGGCCCGCGAGCGCGGGGGCCGCGGCCCGGCGCCGGAGCGGCAGCAGCGGGGACCGCAGCAGCCGTACGCCGCCGCGCCCGCCCACCCCACCGCCCCCCGCGGCCCGGCGCTCAACCTGCGCAACCCCGTCTACGCGACCGAACGGGAGCTGCTGAAGCTGGCGTTGCAGCGTCCCGAACTGGTCTCGCCGGCCTTCGACGCCTACGGGGTGGACGAGTTCACCGCCCCGGCGTACGCGGCCGTGCGGCAGACCATCCTGGACGCGGGCGGCGCGGAGTACGGCGTCGCGGACCCGCAGGAGTACCTGGTCCGCGTCCGCGAGGCCGCTCCCGACGACACGGTCCGCGCGATGGTCACCGAGCTCGCGGTCGAGGCGATCCTGCTCCGCCGGGAGGTCGACGAGGCCTACGTCGGCGCCCAGCTGGTGACCGTCCGCCGCCGCGCGGTCGAACGCCGCATCCGCGACCTCCAGAGCACGGTCGCCCGCCTCGGCAACGGCGGCGACCCGGCCCAGCTGGCGGCCGTACAGAACGAGCTGTGGGTGCTCCAGCAGTACGACCAGGCGCTGCGGGAGCGGGGCGCGGCGGCGCTGTGACGGGCGGGGCCGCTCGCCGGTGGACCGGCCGGGCGGTGTGACGCCGGGGTGTTCCGTGAGCGCCCGAAGCTTGCGATCGCCGATCCGATGGTCAAACGACCTGAGTAACCGCCCGGTCACGGACCGGACGCAAAAAGTCACCGCACGCCCCTCGTGGCGGCGATGTGTCGTACCCCACACTGGGTCCGGTGCCTGAGTCCTCGGAGCGCGGCCGATCCGTCCCCCACGGGTCCTACATCCCCGCGGTTCCGCTCATCGCGTACGGGACGGACAGCGGCGTGGCCGCCGACTCCGCCCCCCGAGTACCGCTGCCGCACAGTTCAGCAGCGATCATCCTGGAGGTCGCCCCCGTGCAGACCCAGACCCTCACCCAGACCGACATCCCCACCGATGTCCCCACCGACCTCGTCATCGCGGCGGCCCTGCCCCCGCAGGACCGGGTCGCGCACCACCCCGAGGCGGAGCCGGCGCCGCCCGAGCCGGAGGAACCCCCGGCCGGCGCGCTGGAGACCGACGCGCCCGAACCCGTCGAACCGGCCGCCCCCGCCCGCCCCGAGACCGCAGGGCCCTCCTCCGACCTGTTCCGGCAGTACCTGCGGGAGATCGGGCGGATTCCGCTGCTCACCGCCGCTGAGGAGGTGGAGCTGGCCCGGCGGGTCGAGGCCGGGCTGTTCGCCGAGGAGAAGCTGAGCAGCACCCCGGACCTGGACAGCCGGCTCGCCGGTGACCTGGACCGGCTGGTCGTCATGGGGCGGGTGGCCAAGCGCCGGCTCATCGAGGCCAACCTGCGGCTGGTGGTGTCCGTGGCGAAGCGGTACGTCGGCCGCGGGCTCACCATGCTGGACCTCGTGCAGGAGGGGAACCTCGGGCTGATCCGGGCCGTGGAGAAGTTCGACTACGCCCGCGGCTACAAGTTCTCCACCTACGCCACCTGGTGGATCCGCCAGGCCATGTCCCGGGCCCTGGCCGACCAGGCCCGCACGATCCGCGTGCCCGTGCACGTCGTCGAGCTCATCAACCGGGTCGTGCGCGTCCAGCGGCGGATGCTCCAGGAGCGCGGCTACGAGCCGACCGCCGAGGAGGTCGCCGCGCAGCTCGAACTGCCGCCCGAGCGGGTCGGCGAGGTGCTGCGGCTGGCCCAGGAGCCCGTCTCGCTGCACGCTCCGGTCGGCGAGGAGGAGGACGTCGCCCTCGGTGACCTGATCGAGGACGGCGACGCCGCGTCCCCCGTGGAGTCGGCGGCGTTCCTGCTGCTGCGCGAGCACCTGGAGGCCGTGCTGTCGACGCTGGGGGAGCGGGAGCGGAAGGTCGTCCAGCTCCGGTACGGGCTCGTGGACGGCCGCCCGCGCACCCTGGAGGAGATAGGGCGCATCTTCGGCGTGACCCGCGAGCGGATCCGCCAGATAGAGTCCAAGACCCTCAACAAGCTCCGCGACCACGCCTTCGCCGACCAGCTGCGCGGCTACCTGGACTGACGACCGGCCGCCGGGACGTCCTGGAACGACGAGGGCCGCTCACCCCGGGGTCGAGCGGATCGACCCGGAGCGAGCGGCCCCCGACGCGTGGCCCGGACGGTCAGTCGACCTCCGCCACCGCCTGTGCGAACTGCGCCTTGTACAGCCGCGCGTAGGCCCCGTCGGCGTCCAGCAGGTCGGTGTGCGAACCCTGTTCGACGATCGACCCGTTCTCCATGACCAGGATCGTGTCCGCGTCCCGGATGGTCGACAGCCGGTGCGCGATGACGAACGACGTCCTGCCGTGCTGGAGTTTGGCCATCGCCTTCTGGATCAGGACCTCGGTACGGGTGTCGACCGAGCTCGTCGCCTCGTCCAGGACCAGGATGACCGGGTCGGACAGGAACGCCCGCGCGATGGTGATGAGCTGCTTCTCACCGGCGCTGACCCCGGAGCCCTCGTCGTCGATGACCGTGTCGTAGCCGTCGGGCAGCGTGCGGATGAAGCGGTCCGCGTGCGCGGCCCGCGCCGCCTCCTCGATCTCCCCGCGGGTGACCTCGCGGGGGGCACCGTAGGCGATGTTCTCCGCGATGGTGCCGCCGAACAGCCAGGTGTCCTGGAGCACCATGCCGATGCCGGAGCGCAGTTCGTCCCGGGACATCCGGGAGATGTCCACGCCGTCGAGCGTGATCCGCCCGCCGGTGACGTCGTAGAACCGCATCAGCAGGTTGACCAGCGTGGTCTTGCCCGCGCCGGTCGGGCCGACGATCGCCACCGTGTGGCCCGGCTCCACCGCGAGCGACAGGTCCTCGATGAGCGGCTTCTCGGGGTCGTAGCGGAAGGAGACGTGCTCCAGCGCGACCCGTCCGCGCAGTTGCTCCGGCCGTACGCCCGGCACCGGATCGGCCTCCTGCTCCTCGGCGTCCAGGAGTTCGAAGATCCGCTCGGCGGAGGCGACGCCGGACTGCACCAGGTTCGCCATCGACGCGACCTGGGTCAGCGGCATCGAGAACTGCCGCGAGTACTGGATGAAGGCCTGCACGTCACCGATGGACAGCGAGCCCGAGGCGACCCTGAGGCCACCGACGACCGCCACCAGCACGTAGTTCAGGTTCGACACGCACATCATCAGCGGCTGCATGATGCCGCTGTTGAACTGCGCCTTGAACCCGGCCTCGTACAGCGCCTCGTTCTGCTCGGCGAACTGCTTGGCCGACTCCTCCTGCCGGCCGAACACCTTCACCAGCGAGTGCCCGGTGTACATCTCCTCGATGTGCGCGTTGAGCTTGCCGGTGGTGCGCCACTGCTGCACGAAGTGCGGCTGCGACCGCTTGCCCACCCGGGTGGCCACGACGAACGACAGCGGCACGGTCACCAGCGCGACCAGCGCCAGCAGCCAGGAGACGTAGAACATCATCACCAGCACGCCGATGATGGTCAGCACCGAGTTGATGAGCTGGCCCATCGACTGCTGGAGCGTCTGCCCGATGTTGTCGATGTCGTTGGTGGCACGGGAGAGCACCTCGCCGCGCTGACGCTTGTCGAAGTACGACAGCGGCAGACGCGACAGCTTGCCCTGCACGTCCTCGCGCATGCGGAACATGGTCCGGTTCACCGCGCGGTTCACCAGCCGTGTCGCCACCGCCATCAGCAGGCCGGCGACCAGGAACGTGCCGAGCGCCAGCAGCAGGACCTCGCCGACGGCACCGAAGTCGATGCCCTTGCCCGGCGTGAAGTCCGTGCCCTTGAGCATGTCGGCGACCGAGCCCTGCCCGCGTTCGCGCATGGAGTGCAGGACCTGGTCCTTGGTCACGCCGGACGGCATCTGCCGTCCGATGATCCCGGCGAACACCAGGTCGGTGGCCCGGCCGAGGATCTTCGGCCCGATCACGCTGAGCCCGACGCTCAGGACCACGCACAGCACCAGCGTGACGATCGTCGCCCGTTCGGGCCTGAAGTGGGAGACGAGCCGCTTGCCCGACTTCTTGAAGTCCATCGAGCGGCTGTCGGGTCCGCCGCCGGCCATCATCCGACCCATGGGCCCGGCCATCAGGCAGCCTCCGCTTCCGTCAGCTGGGAGAGCACGATCTCCCGGTAGGTCTCGTTGTCCGCCATCAGTTCGTGGTGGCGGCCGGTGCCGACGACGCGTCCCTCGTCCAGGACGACGATCCGGTCGGCGTCCCGGATGGTCGCCACCCGCTGGGCGACGATGACGACGGTCGCCTCGGCCGTCTCCCGGGTCAGCGCCGCCCGCAGGGCCGCGTCGGTGGCGTAGTCGAGGGCGGAGAAGGAGTCGTCGAACAGGTAGATCTCGGGCCGCTGCACGAGCGTGCGGGCGATGGCCAGGCGCTGGCGCTGACCACCCGAGACGTTGGTGCCGCCCTGCGCGATGGGCGCGTCCAGGCCGCCCTCGAGCTTCGTGACGAAGTCCTTGGCCTGCGCCACCTCCAGGGCGTGCCACAGCTCCTCGTCGGTGGCGTCCGGGTTGCCGTAGCGCAGATTGGTGGCGACCGTGCCGGCGAACAGGTACGGCTTCTGCGGGACCATGCCCACCGTCTTCGCCAGCAGTTTCGCGTCCAGGGTCCGTACGTCGGCGCCGTCGACGAGCACTTCGCCGTCGGTGGCGTCGAACAGGCGGGGCACCAGGCCCAGCAGGGTGGACTTGCCGCTGCCGGTGGAGCCGATGACGGCGGTCACCTCGCCGGGGCGGGCCACCAGGTCCACGGCCTTCAGCACGGGCTCCTCGGCGCCCGGGTAGCGGAAGCCGGCCTGACGGATCTCCAGATGCCCGTGCCGGCGCAGCTCCCGCACCGGCGCGAGCGGCGCCACGACGCTGGACTCGGTGCCCAGCACCTCCTGGATGCGCTCGGCACACACCTCGGCGCGCGGCACCATCATGAACATGAACGTGGCCATCATCACAGACATCACGATCTGCATCAGATAGGCCAGGAACGCGGTCAGGTCACCGATCTGCATGCCGCCGCTGTCGATGCGGTGCGCACCGAACCACACCACGGCGATGGACGACAGGTTCACCACCGTCATCACCATCGGGAACATCAGCGCCAGCAGCCGGCCGGTGGCCAGCGCCATGTCCGTCAGATCGGTGTTGGCCTTGCCGAAGCGTTCCTTCTCGTACTCGTCGCGGACGAAGGCGCGGATCACCCGGTTGCCGCTGATCTGCTCGCGCAGCACCCGGTTCACCGTGTCCAGACGGGTCTGCATGGACCGGAACAGCGGGCGCAGCCGGCGCACGATCAGGGTCACACAGATGCCCAGCACCGGTACGACGGCGACCAGGACGCCCGACAGCGGCACGTCGAGCCCGAGGGCCAGCACCACACCGCCCACGCACATGATGGGCGCCGACACCATCAGGGTGAACGTCATCAGGACCAGTGTCTGCACCTGCTGGACGTCGTTGGTCGTACGCGTGATGAGCGAGGGCGCACCGAAGTGCCCCACCTCACGCGCCGAGAACGACTGCACCCGGTCGAAGACGGACGCGCGCACGTCCCGGCCGAGCGCGGACGCGGTCCGGGCGCCGTAGTACACGGCGCCGATGTTGCACACGACCTGCGCCAGCGAGATGCCGATCATCACGGCACCGAAGGTGAGAATGTACCCCGTGTCACCCTTCACGACGCCGTTGTCGATGATGTGGGCGTTCAGTGTGGGCAGGTAGAGGGTGGCGCAGGTCTGCAGGAACTGCAGCAGCACCAGTACGGCCAGTGGTTTCTTGTAGGGCCTGAGATAGGTCCGCAGAAGTCTTATGAGCACGCTGGGTCTCTCGGAGTCGGCGGTCGGGGTCGGTCGATGTCCCCTGGCCCCTATCGTCGAACACTCCACCCGCGTTACCTCAACTGATTAAGCCGATAGCGGTCCACCGACCGACGCGCCGTCAGCCGGTGGACCTACTCCACCCGGGTGGCGTAAAGGACTTCAGGGGGCATTACGGGCGAAACGCCCCCGGATGGGTCTGTTCCCGCACCGACACGTACTGCTGGCGCACCGCCTGGCCCACCGCCAGTTCCTCGCCCGGCTCCAGGATCTGCGCGACGGCACCCTGCCAGCGCGGCGGGGTGCGCGGGTCGAGAGTGCCCTGGGACACACCGAGCGCCCACGCGGCCTGCCGGGCCGCGCCGACCGCGGCGTAGTCCGCGGGCTGCGGGACCACGACCTGCGCGCCGAACAGCGAGGGCGCCACGGCCTGTACGGCGGGCAGCTCGGCGGCCTGGCCGAGCAGGAAGATGCGCCGTACCTCCACGCCCCGCCCGCGCAGCACGTCCAGCGCGTCCGCGAGCCCGCACAGCATGCCCTCGAACGCGGCCCGCGCCAGGTGCTCCGGCTTCATCGACTCGCGCCTGAGGCCCGCCAGCGTCCCCGCCGTGTGCGGCAGGTTCGGGGTCCGCTCGCCCTCCAGATACGGCAGCAGGACCAGCCCGTGCGCGCCCGGCGTCGACTTCATCGCCAGGTCGGACAGGCTGTCGAGGTCGGACAGCCCCAGCAGTTCGGCGGTGCCGCGCAGCGCCCGTACGGCGTTCAGGGTGGTGACGACGGGCAGGTGCATCCCGGTGGCGTCGGCGAGCGAGGTGATCATCCCGGTCTGGTCCACCAGCGCCTCGGGGTGGACCGCCATCACCGAGCCGGAGGCGCCCAGGGACACCACCGCGTCACCGAGGCCCAGGCCGAGCCCGAAGGCGGCGGCCATGGTCTCCCCGGTACCGGCGGAGATCAGCAGCCCCTCGGGTGTCGTACCGGCGGCCTCCGCCGGGCCGATCACCTCCGGCAGGGCGGCCTGGTGACCGAGGGCCAGCTCCACCAGGTCGGGCCGGTAGGCGCCGGTGGCCGCCGACCAGTAGCCCGTGCCGGAGGCGCCGCCGCGGTCGGTGGTCCGCCGCGCGGGCCGGCCGAGCAGCTGCCACACCAGCCAGTCGTGCGCCTGGAACAGCAGCGCGACACGCCGGGCGGCATCGGGTTCGTTCTTGGCGAGCCAGCGCAGCTTGGTCACGGGCTGCGCGGCCTGCGGAACGGATCCCACGGCCTGCGCCCAGGCCTCCCGCCCGCCGAGCGCGTCGATCAGATCGGCCGCGGCGACCTGGGCCCGCCGGTCGCCGCCGACCAGCGCGGGCCGCACGGTGGCGCCCTGCCCGTCCAGCGGAACCAGCGCGTTCTGCTGCGCCGACACGCCGATGGCCTGCACGCCCTCCAGCAGTCCGCCGCCCGCGGCCTCCCCGAGCGAGAGCAGCCACGCCTGCGGATCGACGTCGGCAGGACGGCCTCCGCCCTCGGGGCTCTCCACCGGATGCGGCGCGTAGCCCTGCCTGAGCACGGCCCCGGTGTCCGTGTCGCAGACCACGATGCGAGTGAAATCGGGTGAACTGTCCAACCCGGCGACTATCCCCATGACCGAAATTCTGCCGCACCGGAGCACTTGCTCGGGCCGTGGGCGCGGGATCGACGAGACACGCCCTACGTGTCGCTGGTGCCCCAGTCGTCCGCGCCGCCCGCGCCCCGCTCGCGCAGGGAGCGCACGCGCCGGGCGACCGAGTCGGGCATCCGGTCGCCGACCCGCTCGCTCACCGCGTGGTAGGCCCGGCCCGCGAACCGGCGGCCCTGCTGCGCCGCGCTCTCGGCGGTGTTGCGCACCGCCGGGTTCTGCGCGACCTGCCGCGCGGACTTCCTCAGCTGCTCGTAGCGCTCACGTCCCGCCCTCGTGCCCAGTACGTAACCGACAGCCAGTCCTGCGATGAACACGAGCCGGTAGCGCATGGTGGCCACCCTTTCTTGCCTCGACCTAGCCTCGACGTCGTTGCCGGAGGGAACCGATTGGCGGAGCACCCCCCTGCTTGCGCTAATGTATGTGTCGCAGCGAGCGCGCGCCCCCTGGCCAATACCCAGGTAGGCACGTTCGATGCAACGAGGCATTCCTCCGTAGCTCAATTGGCAGAGCAGCCGGCTGTTAACCGGCAGGTTACTGGTTCGAGTCCAGTCGGGGGAGCTCGGTCCTCCGTAGCTCAATTGGCAGAGCAGCCGGCTGTTAACCGGCAGGTTACTGGTTCGAGTCCAGTCGGGGGAGCATGCTGAACGAGGACCCTTCGGGGTCCTTTTTCATGTCCGCGTTCGTGTCCGCCTTCTGGGCGCGGGCCTCGCCGTGGGCTTCCCGGCCTCGCGCCGGCTTCCCCTGATCCGTACCGTCCCGGGGGGAACCATCGCGGCCCCGGCGGAGTCCTCAAGGTCGTGAAGACCATCGAGGTCATGAAGGGCCGCGGTAAGCCGACCATGGCGAAGCAGGAGATCGTATGAGCGGCTATGCTGCGGCAGACGGCGCGTACAAGTGTGCGCGACACGCCGCACGGGGCGGTAGCTCAGCCGGTTAGAGCAGCGGACTCATAATCCGTCGGCCGTGGGTTCGAGTCCCACCCGCCCCACCAGGCGCTCTGCGTGCAGAAGCGTTTCTATCCGCGGAAAGACGCGAGCCGGGGCTGCCACGCGGGCGTGGCGGCCCCCGTTCACCCGTCAGGACCAAGACCAGAACGCATGGACCCCTCCGGTCACTCCTGTCGCGGGTTGGGCTTGAGTACGGCGAAGATCGCGCCCGAGGTGTCCGCCAGCCAGGCGATCCTGCCGACGTCCGGCACGTCGGCCGCCGGCATCAGCACCGCGCCGCCGTTCCGCTCCGCTTTCCGTACGGTCTCGTCGGTGTCCGCGACCGCGAAGTACGGCACCCAGCCCGCCTCCTGGCCGCCCTCCTGGAGCGCCGCCGCTCCGCCGAAGGACGTGGCCTGCTGGTCCCCGTCCCGGAGGCTGAGCACCCGGTACGTCATCCCGGGCGCCGCCATCTCCTGTGAGCGCCAGCCGAAGAGGTCGCGGTAGAAGGCGATCCCCGCCTCCGGGTCCGGTACGTGCAGCTCCACCCAGACCAGCGTGTCGTCCTCGGACGTCCGCTCCAGCCCTCCTCCCGGCGTCCCGCCCGGCTGCAACGCCGCGAACCGGGCTCCCTGCCGGTCGGTGAGCTGGGTGATCCGCGCCCCGCCGGGGACGTCCATGGGCGCCGTCCGCACGGTGCCGCCGCCCCGCTCCACGGCGTCGGCCGCGGCCCGGGCGTCATCGGTGAGGAAGTACACCGTCCAGGCGCTCCTGGCGCCCTCCTCGGTGAGCGGGCCCAGCGCGGCGACGGTGCCGCCGTCCTTCTGGAAGAACCCGTACCCGCCCGCCTCGGGCCCCGCCGGGACGAACCGCCAGCCGAAGACACCGCCGTAGAAGGCGGCCGCCCGGTCGGTGTCCGGACTGCCGAGGTCGATCCAGCAGGGTGATCCGTGGGTGAAGTCTGTGCCGAGCATGCGCGCCCCTTTGACGACGGCTCCGCGGGACCACCTCGCCGCGGCCCCGCACGACGCCTGCCACGATGCCCACCTCCGGCCGCCCCGCCCGCACATCCGGCCCGGCGGGCCGGGGCGATTCATGCTCCGGAGTGACGAGCGGACATGACTGTCATGGGCATGCCATTGACCCGCTGCACAGCGAGGGCCGCTTCTCAGGCCCGGCGGCCGGTGCCGTGATCAGGCGTCGGCGGCGTCGGCCGTCTCGGGGAGGTCGTCGCGGTCGCCCTCGGCCTGGGAGGGCGTCGGGTACGGGGTGTCGGGCAGCTCGGCGATGCGCCGGGCCTCGTTGTCGTCGCGCTCGCCTTCGGCCTGGGAGGGGGTGCGCTCTCGCATGGTGGCGCCTCCTGCGGACGGGGCTGGTCACTCGGCCACCGGGTACCCCCGAGCGCCGGAAACACCCCGTGCGGTGACGCGGCGGTCCGGCCGCCGCGCGACGGTGAGCGCCGGGTGCGGCCACGCGTGTCTCCTCCGGCGGCGCCGGGCGGCGGGGCCGAGGCGCGGCGCCGGGTCGCGGGGCCGCTCGTCCGCGTGACGGCGGCGGGCGCCGTTCGTGGCGGGGCCGAGCGGGGCGACCGCCAACTGCTGGGCGGAAGCCGGAGGTTCGGCCGGTCCGTACATGCCGGGCCGCGCCCCGGTGGCGTCCGTGCCGACGTCCGTGCCGGCGCGTCCGTGCCCCCGGTCACGCCCCCAGCGGGTCGAGGACCAGGGGCTCCACCTTGCCCTCCAGCATGTCGCCCAGGCCCTGGACCGCGCAGACGTCGGGACGTTCGGCGATGTTGACCGGCATGCCGGTGGCCTCGCGGAGCATCTGGTCCAGGCCCGGGAGCAGGGCGGAGCCGCCGACCATCATGATGCCGCGGTCGGCGAGGTCGGCCACCAGGTCCGGCGGGCACTCCCGGAGCACCTTGTAGATGCCGTCGAGCACGGTGGTCAGCGGGGTCTGGATGGCCTCCCGCACGGCGGCGGTGTCGACCACGACCGAGCGGGCGAGGCCGGTCGCCACGTCCCGGCCGTGGATCTCCGTGGAGGCCGGACCCTGCGCGGTGATCCCGTTACCGTGCAGGGCCACCTGGAGGGGACGGACGGACTGGCTGGGCAGCATCAACGCGTGCTCGTGGCGCAGGTGCTGCACGATCGCGCGGTCGACGGCCTCGCCGCCGACGGGCATGCGCTGCGCCGTGACGATCGAGCCCAGGGAGAGCACGGCCACCTGGGTCGCCGCGGCCCCGCACACCAGGATCATGGTGGCCTCGGCCCGCTCCACGGGCAGCCCGCAGCCGACGGCCGCGGCGATCAGCGTGTCGACCAGCTCCACGCGGCGGGCGCCGAGCCCCACCAGGGTCTCGATCGTGGCCCGCTGGGCCAGCGGGTCGGCGTCGTGCGGGGTGCAGGCCGCGGCCCGCAGCCGGGGCTTGCGGCGCAGCGAGCGGCGCATCCGGTCGCCGAGCAGATGCCGCAGCATGCGCTGCGCCATCTCGATGTCGACGACGGTGCCGCCGGAGACCGGGCGGACGACGCGGATGTAGTCGGGGGTGCGGCCGGTCATCCGCTCCGCGAACTCGCCGACCGCGATCAGCGCGCCGTTGCGGGTGTTCACGGCGGCCACCGAGGGCTGGTCGACGACGAGTCCGGCGCCCTTGACGTACACACGGGTCCGGGCGGCTCCCAGGTCGACGGCGAAGTGACAGCGGCGCAACTGCTCCAGACTGGCGGTCGCGGTCATGGCAGATCCTCCCGAGAGCGCGGGCCGTGGCGGCCGCCGGGCTGCGGCCACATAGGCATCGTGCGGGCGGCGGGGGAGCGGGCGCCTGTTCAAGGGGGCCGGGCGGGTGCCCCGGGACGTGTGCATTTTACGGTTATCGGCCGAATAAGCACCGGATAAGCGCAAAGGCGCGCGCCTTGCCCGTGGCGGGAACCTGCCACGGCGCTCTTCCGCCACCTCCCGTCAACTCCCTTACTCCGTACGCCTTCTGACACTCTTCGCACCAGCTGTCGCACCAGCAGTCGCAGCACCTCACGGCACTCACTGGCACTCGACGCAGCGTCCGACGAAGAGACGAAGAGAGGCACGGATGAGCAGAGGACCAGGCGGACGGAGAGCGACCCTGCTGTCGTCCCTTCTGTCGGCCGGACTCGTGACCGCCTTGCTGCCCATGGGACAGGCCGCCGCAGAGCAGGCGGCCACCCGGCAGAACACCTCCCCCCGGGCCGAGGCCGGCACCCCCGGCAGCGCCCCCGGCGCCCCCGGCGCCCCCGGCACCCCCGGCGCCCCCGGCACCCCCGGCAACGCCCGCTCGGTCACCCTGGTCACCGGTGACAAGGTCACCGTCACCGACCTCGGCGGCGGCAAGAAGACCGTCTCGGTGCGACGGCCGCCGGGCGCCACGGGAGCCGTGCGCACCCAGGTGGCGAACGGCACCGTCACCGTCGTACCGGACGAGGCGCGGCCCTACCTCCGGGCGGGCCGGCTGGACCCGCGGCTGTTCGACGTCAGCGAGCTGCTGCGGCAGGGACTCGGCGACGCGAGCACCGGCGAACTGCCGCTCATCGTGACCTACGGCAAGGACGCCCGCGTACAGACCCCGCGCGGAGCGGAGCGCACACGGAACCTCGCCAGTGTGCACGGGGCCGCCGTGAAGGCGGACAAGGGGCGGGTGCTCTGGCGGGAGTTCACCGGGCGGGACGACGACCGAGGGCGCACCCCGCACGACGCCTCGCGGGACGGCCGGAGCCTCGCGCCGGCGAGCGGCATCGACAAGGTCTGGCTGGACGGACGGGTCACCACCGCCATGGCCGACAGCAACGCGCAGATCGGCACGCCGGCGGCATGGGAGGCCGGACTCACCGGCAAGGGCGTCACCGTCGCCGTGCTGGACACCGGCGTCGACACCACCCACCCCGACCTCGCCGGGCGGGTGAGTCAGACCAGGAGTTTCATCGACGGCGAGGACGTCGCCGACCGCAACGGCCACGGCACCCACGTCACCTCCACCGTGGGCGGCAGCGGCGCCGCCTCCGACGGCAAGGAGAAGGGCGTCGCCCCCGACGCCACGCTCGCCGTCGGCAAGGTCCTCGACGACCAGGGCAACGGCAGCGAGTCGCAGATCATCGCCGGGATGGAGTGGGCCGCGCGGGACGTGCACGCGCGGATCGTGTCCATGAGCCTGGGCTCCACCGACCCCAGCGACGGCACCGACCCGATGGCGCAGGCCGTGAACACCCTCACCGAGGAGACCGGCGCCCTGTTCGTGATCGCCGCCGGCAACACCGGGGCCCCCTCCTCCATCGGCTCGCCCGGCGCGGCCGACGACGCCCTCACCGTCGGCGCGGTGGACTCCGCGGACCAGGCCGCCTACTTCACCAGCGCCGGACCCCGCCTCGGCGACGACGCGCTCAAGCCCGACCTCTCGGCCCCCGGCGTCGACATACTCGCCGCCCGCTCCCAGCTCACCGACGGCAGCGGCTACTACACCTCCATGAGCGGCACCTCCATGGCCACACCCCATGTCGCCGGGGTCGCCGCCCTGCTCGCCCAGGAGCACCCCGACTGGAGCGGGGCCCGGATCAAGGACGCGCTGATGTCGTCGAGCAGGCAGCTCGACGCGTCGGCGTACGTCCTGGGGGCGGGCCGGCTCAGCGTCCCGGACGCCGTGGACGCCCGGATCACCGCCACCGGCAGCGCCGACCTCGGCTTCTACCGCTGGCCGTACCCCGCGAACAAGCCGGTCACCCGCACCCTCACCTACACCAACTCCTCCGACCAGGACGTGGAGTTGGAACTGTCCGTGCGGGGCGCCCCGGACGGGGTCGCCACGCTCGCCGACTCCACGCTCACCGTGCCCGCGCACGGCACCGCCTCCACGACCGTCACCGGTGACGGCGCCAAGGCCGAGGTCGGCACGACCAGCGGGCAGATCGTCGCCTCCGCCGCCGGCACTCCCGTCGCGCACACCGCGTTCGGGCTGGTCAAGGAGGACGAGCGGTACACCCTGACCGTGCACGTCAAGGACCGCGACGGCGCCGCCACGGCCGCCGACCTCGCCGTGCAGCAACTCGCCGTCGGCACCGACCCGTTCCCGGCCCACGTCGGTGACTCCGGCACCCTGGAACTGCGGCTGAAGCCGGGCACGTACAGCGTGACCTCCTTCCTCGACGTGCGCGGCGGCCACGGCGCCGACTCGCTCGGCCTCGGCTTCCTCGCCGCACCCGAGATCACCCTCGACCGGGACCGCGAGATCACCCTGGACGGACGGCGGCTGCGGGAGATCCGCGCCGACGTCGACCGCCGCACCGAGACCCGGCAGCTGCTCATGGAGTACGACCGGAACGCGGGCGGCTCCGACCTGTTCGACGCCGTCCAGGTACCCCTCGCCTACGACACCGTCTTCGCCGCGCCGACGGCACCCGTGAAGCAGGGCACCTTCGAGTACCGGACCGTGTGGCGGCTCGGCAAGCCGCTCCTGGAGGTCAAGGGCGTCGGCGACGCGCTGGTACAGCCGGGCGGCACCCTCATGGAGGGCCGTAGCAGGCTGCCCCTGGTCGACGTGGGCGACGGCGACTTCGGCGGCGAGGACGTGCGCGGCAAGGCGGTCCTGGCCCGGCTCGCCGACGGCACCGAACCGGCCGCGCTGGCCCAGGCCGCGCAGGACGCGGGCGCCAAGGCGTTGTTCGTGACGGACGACGCACCCGGCCGGCTGACCGCCTGGTGGGGCACCGACGACAACGCCGACCGGCCCCTCCAGATCGCCACCGTCGACACCTCCGACGCCGCCCGGCTGCGCACCGCCCGCCGGGTCGACATGACGGGCACCCGCGACACGCCGTACGTCTACGACCTCGCCGACGGCCACCCGGGAGCGATCCCCGACCGCGATCTGACGTACGCGCCCACCGGCCGGCAGCTCGCCACCGTCCGGGCGAGGTTCCATGCCGCGCGGCCGGCGGATGGCGGGGAGTTCCGGTACTCGATCACCGACACCTTCCCGATCGGCCTCGGATTCCAGGAGCGGATCGACTACCCCGCCGAGCGCACCGACTACGTCTCCACCGGCCCCGGCCAGCTCTGGCACGAGTCCGTGGCGCTCGGCGACGCCACCCTGGAGGAGCGCAGCGGCCTGGTCCGCTACGACGGCGGGACACACCCGACCCTGAACTGGTTCAAGCCCGTCTGGCACCCCTGGCTGGGCACCGGACTCGGCTGGGGACAGCAGCGGGCCGGGAACCAGCTCCAGTTCAACGCGCCCGGCTGGGGCGACTCCGGCCCCGACCACACCGGCTTCGGCGACGTGTGGAGCGAGGACAGCGGAATGACCCAGACGACCACGGTCTACGTGGACGGCGAGCAGGCCGACCGGCGGAACGGCTCGGGCGCCTACGTGTGGGACGCCCCGGCCGACGAGCACACGTACAGGCTCGTCACGGACACCTCGCTCGACGCCGCGCACTTCGAGCCGGCCACCCAGGGGCACGCCGAGTGGATCTTCCGGTCGTCGGCCACCCCGGAGGACCACTGGACCACGCTGCCCCTGATCAACCTCGCCTTCGACCTCGACACCGACCTCGCGGGCCTGCTGAAGCCCGGCGGCCGGGTCCCGGTCGGCCTGCACGCCGAGTACGTGGCGGGCGCGCCGGGCACCGGGACCATCGGCACCGGGAAGCTGGAGGTCTCGTACGACGAGGGCGCGACCTGGCGGACGGTCGGGCTCACCGGCGGGCACGGCGGGCAGGCCTCCTGGCACGGCAGCCTGACCGTGCCCCGGGGCGCGGCCACCGTCTCACTGCGCGCCTCCGCGAGCGACGACCGGGGCGGTTTTGTACGGCAGGAGATCGTCCGGGCCGTGGGGGTGAGGTAGGCCCGGACAACCGCCCTGACGGCCGCCGGACAACCGCCCGGACGGCCGTCAGGTCGCGTCCGGATCGCCGGCGACCGGCACCACCCCCCTGACCACTCCGAGCTCCACCAGATCCTGCGGCCGGATCCGCAACTGCTCGGCCGTGGTCGGTGCCTGGTCCGGCGGGCGCTTGAGTATCGCGGCGGCCAGCTCGGGCGCAATCACCGAGAAGTAGCTGTCGGGCGTGGCCCAGGTGTTGCCCGGCGCGGCCAGGGCCAGGGCACCGCCCGAACCGCCCTCGCCGATCACCAGGGTGGTGATCGGCGTCCGGGCGGCCGCCACCACGCCGAACAGCTCGGCGATCGCGGCGCCGACACCCTGGCGCTCCGCCTCGGCGTCGTTCGCGGCCCCCGGGGTGTCCACCAGGGTCAGTACCGGGATCCCGAGGCGGTCCGCGAGCCGGATCAGCCGCGTGGCGGTGCGGTATCCGGCGGGGCGGGTGGCAGTGCCGGTCTGCGCGGCGTAGGCGACGGTACGGCCGCCTTGTTCGCCGAACCCGCAGAGCATCCCGTCGTCCGTGCCGCCGCAGCGGTCGCCGCGCAGGGCCACCCGCCGGGTGAGGCAGGAGTCCAGGTAGCGCTCGGCGCGCGGGCGTTCGGGGGAGCGGGCCCGCCGGACGGCGTCCCAGCCGGTGGCGGGAAGGCCGGTGGCGGAAGGGCCGGTGAGGGGAAGGCCGGTCGCGGACTCGGCGGAGGACGCGGTGGAGGACGCGGTGGAGGAATCGCTGGGGGGTCCGGTCGCGGGTCCCGCCGTGGGCAGGGCCTTTGGCGGGGCGACGGTGGCCGTCGACGGCCGCGAGAGCAGGCGCAGCCACTGCCCCAGCGTCGCCCGCAGCTCCTCCGGCCGTACCACGGCGTCCACCGAGCCGGCCGCCAGCTGCGCCTCGGCCCGGTAGGCAGCAGGGTCGGCGTCGGTCGGCCGCACCCGGGAGCCGGCGAAGCCGACCTGGGCGCCGGGCAGGGCGAGGATGACGTCCGCGCCCGCGCCCAGGGTGGCCCAGCCGCCGCCGGTCGTCGGGTCGCGCACCACCGCGATCTGCGGCAGTCCGGCCGCCCGGGTGAGCGCGCACTGCTGGGCCAGCCGCTGCAACTGGGTCAGGGCGAGCATGCCTTCCTGCATGCGGCTGCCCCCGGTGGCGACCAGCGGCACGACCGGCAGGCGGTGCTCGCGCGCGTGGGCGTACGCCGCCTCCAGGCCGTCGCCGGTGCGCCGGCCCAGCGAGCCGCCGAGGAAGCCGAACTCGAAGGCGATCAGCACGGCCCGGGTGCCCTCGATGTGCGCGGTGCCGCACACGACGGACTCCTGCTCGCCGGTGCGCTCGGCGGCGCGGGCCCGCGAGGCGTCGTAGCCCTCCCAGCCGAGCGGCCCGTCCGGCTGCGACTCCCTCGCGGGACGGTCGAGTTCCTGGAAGTCGTCGCTGACGAGGGCGATGGCCTGCCGGGCCGAGAGACGTTCAGCCATGCGCCAGCGCCCGTTTCATGATCTTGCCCATGTCGTTGCGGGGGAGTGCGCCGCGGAGACGGAGGACCCGGGGCCGCTTGTGCGGGGCCAGCCGCCGGGCGACATGGCCGGCCAGTTCCTCCAGCCCCGGCGGGGACTGCGGATCGGCCGGGACGATCCAGGCGACGATCCGCTCACCGAGGTCGGCGTCGGGCTCCCCGGTGACGGCGGCCTCGCGGACCGCGGGGTGTTCGAGGAGCGCGTTCTCGATCTCCCCCGCGCCGATCTTGTAACCGCCGCTCTTGATCAGGTCGGTGGCTTTGCGCCCGACGATGCGGACGTAACCGTCGGGGTCGCGCACCGCCATGTCCCCCGTGCGGAAGAACCCGTCGGCGGTGAAGGCGGCGGCCGTCGCGTCCGGCCGGTTCAGATACTCGGTGAACAGGTTCGGCCCGCGCACCTGGATCTCGCCGACCGTCTCACCGTCGTACGCCGTGATCGCCGTGCCGTCCTCCTCCACCAGCCGCAGCTCCACGCCCGGCAGCGGAACCCCGACCGTGCCGGCCCGCGCCTCGCCGTCGGCCCGGACACTGGTGTTCATCAGGGTCTCGGTCATGCCGTACCGCTCGATCACCCGCCGCCCGGTGGCGGCCGCGATCCGCTCGTGGTCGTGCACGGGCAGGGCGGCGGACCCGGAGACCAGCAGCCGCGCCCCGGCGAGCGCCTTGGCGAGCTCGGGATCCCCGGGCAGCGCCTCCGCGATCCGGTGGTACATGGTGGGCACGCCGAACAGCATGGTCGCTCCGGTGTTCAGCTCCCGTGCCGCGCCCTCGGTGGTGAACCGCCCCAGATGCCGTACGGATCCTCCGTGCCGCAGCGGGCCGAGGACGCCCAGCACCAGCCCGTGCACATGGAACAGCGGCAGCCCGTGCACCAGCACGTCCTCGCCGGTCCACTGCCAGGCGTCGGCGAGGGCGTCCAGGGTGGTGGCGACGGCCCGGCGCGGGATGACGGCGCCCTTGGGCGGCCCGGTGGTCCCGGAGGTGTAGACGACCAGGGCGGGGTCGCCGTCGCCGTAGCGGTCCTCGGAGAGGTCCTCGACGTCCTCGGCGACGGGGCCCCGTCCGCCCACCTCCACGTCGATGCGCTCCAGGCCCGCCGACGCGGCGGGAAGCGCGTCACCGGGCCCGGCCAGCACCGCCGAGGGCGCGCTGTCACCGAGGATGTGGCCGAGCTCCTTCTCCCCGGACTTCGGGTTCAGCGGCACGGCGGCGGCCCCGGCCAGCAGCACGCCGACCACGCCCACGGCCGTCTCCGGCGTCGGCGTCGCCCATACGGCGACCCTCTCCCGCCCCCGCACCCGCTCGGCGACGGCCCCGGCCGCCGTCGCGAACTCCGCATACGTCAACGACCGATCACCGAACCGCAGGGCGGCTCGCGCCCCCGGATCACCCGTCAGGGCCGGAAAGAGGGAGGACACGCGGCGGACTCCTAGTGACTCTCGTGCTGACCGATGGACGACACCTCCGTCCTACCTACCCCATGGCCGGCGCGGTTCGTCGCCGCCGAGGCGTGGAGCCGGTCACGTCCGCCGCCGTGTGGACGCGGGGGAGCCGTCAGGCCGCCGCCCGCCGTACGTCGGCGACCGCGCAGCTGATGTTGTCCGGACCTCCGGCGTCGTTCGCCGCCGCGATCAGGGCCCGTACGGTGTCGTCCGGGGCCGGGGTGCCGGCGAGCAGGGCGCGGATCCGCTCCTCCGGCACGACGCCGGTGAGGCCGTCGGAGCAGAGCAGATAGCGGTCGCCCGGCCGGGGGTCGTGCAGCCGCAGGTCGGGGACGGGCGGGGTGCCGCCGTCCAGGGCCTTGAGGAGGAGGGAGCGCTGGGGGTGGGTCGTGGCCTCCTCGGCGGTCAGACGGCCCTCGTCCAGCATCGCCTGGACCACGGTGTGGTCGTGGGTGATGAGGAACAGCTCGCCGTCGCGCAGCAGATAGGCGCGGCTGTCCCCGATGTGCACCAGGGCGAGCTGCGCGCCCGTCCACAGCAGCGCGGTCAGGGTCGTACCGGCGGCCTCGTCGCCGGCGGCGGCGTCCCGGACCGCCCGGGTCGCCCCCTGCACGGCGTCCTCCAGCAGGTTCAGCAGGCCGCCGGCCGGCAGCTCCGCCGTGTCCAGCGACTTCAGCGCCGCCACGGCCGCGCTGCTGGCCGGGGCCCCGGACGGCCCGTATCCGTCGGCCACGGCGAGCAGCCGGGCGCCGGCGTAGGCGGTGTCCTGGTTGGCGGTGCGGACCCGGCCCGGGTCCGAATGGGCGGCGTAGCGCAGCTCCAGCATGGTCGTGGTGTCCTTCCTCGGTGCCGAGAGGTGGTCGACGAGGAACGCGGCGAGATCGCGCCGTACGGCCGTCTCCGCCTCCACCCGCGCCCAGTAGGCGCGGATCTCCCGGGCGGCGGCGGCCGGTCGGAGGGCGCACACCTGGCGGATCCCGGCCAGCGGCATGCCGAGCCGCCTCAGCCACGCCACCAGACGCGCCTGTTCCAGCTGGGCCGGCGCGTAGTAGCGGTAGCCCGTGTCCGGGTCGACGCGGGCCGGCCGCAGCAGATCCAGCTCGTCGTACAGGCGCAGCGCCTTCGGCGACAGCCGGCACGCCTTCGCGAAGGCGCCGATGGTCAGCATGTCCGTGTCCGTGTCCGTGTGCATGTGCACCTCTTTCCGTTCCCGTCACCGATGCTGGGGCTTCCCCGAAGGTGAAGGTCAAGGCGGGTGCGGCGGTTCCCGGGGGCGGTTGTTAGCGTGCCAGGCGCCGTACTTCGGACCGTGTCAGGAAGAGGAGCCCGCCGTGCCCCGTGTCGCACTCGCCACCTACGACCCCCGGACCGAGCCGAGCAAGGACCGCGATCTGCCCGTGCTGGTGCGGGCCCTGCGGGACGCCGGGGCCGGGGCCGAGGCCGTCCACTGGGACGACGAGAGCGTCGACTGGGCGGCGTACGACCTCGTCGTCATACGCTCGACCTGGGACTACAGCTGGCGGGCCGCCGAGTTCACGGCATGGGCCGAGAAGTGCGGGCAGGTGACCCGGATCGCCAATCCCGTCGACGTCGTGCGCTGGAACGCCGACAAGCGCTACCTCGGGGACCTCGCCGCCGCCGGTGTGCCGGTCGTCCCGACGCGCTACCTCGCCTCCAAGCAGAACCCCGGAGAGACCCTCGGTGTCGACGACCTTCCCGGCGACCGCGAATTCGTCGTCAAGCCGGTCTTCGGGGCCGGTGCCCGGTTCGCCGCCCGGTACACGCCCGGGGAACGGGAGACGGCCGTCGCCCAGGTGGCGCGGATGCACGCGGAGGGGCTGACCGCGATGGTGCAGCCGTACCTGACCCGCATCGACGTCAGCGGGGAACGGGCGTTGCAGTTCTTCGGCGGCCGGCTGCTGCACGCCAGCCGCAAGCGGGCCGTGCTGTCGCCCGGGACCGCCTACGACGCCGACAAGGTGGCCCACCCGGACCTGGAGCCCTGGACCCCGACGCCCGCCGAACTCGCCGTCGCCGAACGGGCCCTGGCCGCCGTGCCGGACACTCCCGAGCTGCTCTACGCCCGTGTGGACCTGGTGGACGGGGAGGACGGCGCACCGCGCGTGATGGAGCTGGAACTGGTCGAGCCGAATCTGTTCCTCTGGCTGCACCCGACGTCGCTGCCGGTGGTGGTGGACGCGATCCTGGACGCCGCCGCCGCCGCTGCCCGCTGACCCGCCGTCCTCTCACCCGCTGCCCGCCATCCCCTCACCTCACTCGCTGACCTGGGTCCGCTGGAGCAGGCCCCAGGTGAACTCCGCGACCACCTCACGCCGTACGCCCTGCGCGTCGGGGGCCGTGAAGGCGAGCCCCCACCGGGTGGGCGCCGTGCCTTCCAGGGGGCGGGCCGGGGCGAAGGAGCGGGCGGCCTCGTCGACCGTGCAGGACCAGGGGGTGAGGTCGTCGAGGGTGCGCAGGGCGGGCGGTTCGGCTCCCGGGGCGCGGACCAGCCACTCGTTCCAGACCTGGCCGTTCGGCCCGGCCAGCACCTCGAAGCGCAGGCCGGGCCAGAGGGGCAGGGGCCACTGCCGGGCCTCGCAGTCCAGGTCGCCGATCCGGCGGGCGGCGGTGGACTCGGGCGGGCCGAGGACGGAACGGTAGCGTGCGGCGGCCGAGCGGGTCCTCGGGGAGCGGACCATCGCCTGCCAGCGCTTGTTGGCCTCCCGCATCCGGGCGATGGACACGCCCAGGGTGTGGCGGGCGTCCTCCACCAGGTCCGGATTGTGGTCGGCCATGCGGCGCAGCAGCACCAGCTGGAAGTCGAGCGGGGTGAACGGCGCGGGCGTCGAGGCGGGCATGGAACCATCGTCGCCCACGGTGGTCGCACTCGTTCGCCCTCGGTGGTCGCACTCGTTCGCCCTCGGTGGTCGCACCCTTTCCGCCACGGGCGTCGCAGCCATTGCCCGCCCACCCCACTCTGGCTAGCCTGTGTTCGTGATGCCGACCGCCTGTTGAAATCTCGAACAGGCCTGGATTCAAGGGAGGGGGCCGGTCGTGGGACGCCTCGTACCAGCCGTGACCCGGGCTCTCGACATATTGGAGCTCTTCCTCGACGGGGACGGGACGCTCTCCGCCCCCGACATCGTGCGCAGGCTCCAGCTGCCGCGCACGACGGTGCACGAGCTGGTCACCACGCTCGCCGCCCGCCAGTACATCGTGCCGGTGACCGGTCAGCCCGGACGCTACCGGCTCGGAGTACGCCCGTACCAGCTCGGCAGCCGCTACGCCGAGCAGCTCGACCTCGCCGCCGAGGGCCAGCAGGTCGCCCGGTCCGTCGCCGAGACCTGCGACGAGACCGTCCATGTGGCGATCCTCGAGGACACCGACGTCATCTACATCGCCAAGGTCGACTCCACGCACGCCGTGCGCATGGTCTCGGCGGCCGGCCGCCGCCTCCCGGCGCACTGCACCTCGGTCGGCAAGATGCTGCTCGCCTCCCTCCCCGAGCCGGAGCTCGCCGCGCGCGTCCCGGACGACGCCGATCTGGTCGCCATGACCCCCAACAGCATCACCGACCCGGCCGCCCTGCGCGAGGCACTGACCGAGATCCGGCAGCGCGGCCTGGCCGTGGAGAGCCGCGAGTCCAACCCGGACGTCAGCTGCGTGGCCGCCCCCGTGCGCGACCGCACCGGGCAGGTGGTCGCGGCCCTGTCCATCTCCGTCCCCATGATCCGCTGGAGCGACGAACGCCTGGCCGAGCTGGAGCAGCTGGCCGTGAAGGGCGCCGCCGAGCTGTCGGAGCGCCTCGGACACAGGAGCGTGGCGTGACACAGGAGCGTGGCATGACACAGGAGCGCGGGATGACCCGGGAGCGTGGCATGACGACGGCGTACGACGTCCACGAGGTGGCGGTGCCCGCGCGGGCCGAACTGGGCGAGGGCCCGACGTGGGATCCGGCGGCCGGCCGGCTGATCTGGGTCGACATCCTCTCCTCCCGGGTGCACACCTACGACCCGGCGACGGGCGCGCGCACGGTCCGCACGACCGGGCAGCACGTCGGCGCGGCCAAGCCGCGCACCGGCGGCGGGCTGGTGCTGAACCTGCGCGACGGGGTGGGCCTGGTCGACCCCGACGGAAGTTTCCGCTGGCTGCACCGCGACCCGGTGCCAGGCCGCCGCGGCAACGACGCCGCCGTGGCGCCGGACGGCTCGCTGTGGGCGGGCACGATGCGCTACGACGAGACCCCGGGCGGCGGCACGCTGACCCGGCTGACCGGCGACGGCGCGGCGGAGACGGTCCTGGACGACGTGACGGTCAGCAACGGCACCGGATGGAGCCCCGACGGCCGCCTGATGTACTACGTCGACACGCCGACCCGCCGCATCGACGTGTTCGACTTCACCGACGGCCGGGCCGTGAACCGGCGGGAGTTCGCGCGGGTGGAGGAGGGCGCCGGCTTCCCGGACGGCCTGACGGTCGACGCCGAGGGCTGCGTCTGGGTGGCCCTGTGGGACGGCGGGGCGGTACGCCGCTACACCCCGGCCGGCGCGCTGGACCGCGTCCTCACCCTTCCCGTCCCCCGTCCCACGGCCTGCGCCTTCGGCGGCCCGGCCCTGACCGATCTCTACATCACCACGGCCCGCACCGGCCTGACGGCGCCCCACCCCCTCGCGGGTTCCCTGCTGGTGCTGCCGGGCGGGGGGCAGGGCCTGCCCCAGCCGGCCTTCGCGGGCTGACCCGCGGCCCAGAGCCTGTGTCACATCCCCGGCCGGGCGCGCGGATGTGACACAAGCTCTCACGCGCCGGTTCCGCCGGCCCCCGTCCGGTCCAGTGCGGTCACGATCTTGTGCTCCGCCGGGGTCAGCGGGGGGCCGGACGGGGCGGGCAGGAGGGGGCCGGTGAGGACGTCCAGGAGCGTGCGGGGGCGGAAGAGGCGTTCGGGGCCGGTGCGCATGCTCGTCACGTCCCACAGGGCCGCCGCCGCACGGTAGGAGCCGGTGGCCGCCTTGGTCAGGCGGCGGCCGTAGGCGGTGACCAGGCGGTCCGCCGGGCCGGGGCGGGCGCCGCGCGTGCCCGGGTACCAGACGTCCTGGCCGACCGCCGCCGCCCAGGCCGCGTCGACCGACCGGGCGGCCCCGCGCTGCACCCGCCGCGCCAGGCCGGGCGCGGCGAGCCCGCCGCGCCGCAGCTCCTCGCCCAGCAGCCGGGCGCCGAGCGCGGCCACCGACATGCCCTGGCCGTAGGCCGGGTTGAACGTGGCCACCGCGTCGCCGAGGGCGACGAACCCCTCCGGCCAGCGCGCGGTCTTCTCCAGGTACCGCCGGGAGTTGCTGGTGCTGCGGCTGACATGCACGTCGGTGAGGGGTTCGGCGCCCGAGACGAGCCGGCCCACCAGCGGGCTCGGCAGGCCGAGGGCGTAGCGCAGGAAGCCCTCCGGATCCGCGGGCGGCTCCCCGCCCCGGGTGCCCGCCAGGCTCACCATCCAGCGGTCGCCCTCGACGGGCAGCATCATGCCGCTGCGACCGGGCTCGCCCCCGTACGGATCGGCCTGCACGATCGTCAGCGGGAACTGCTCGGCGCCCGCGGGGGTCCGGTAGACCCGGGTGGCGTTGACCAGTCCCGAGTCCACGCTCTTCTCCGGTACGCCGGTGATGCCCAGCTCGCGCAGCCAGGTGATCACGCGGGACCCGCGCCCGCTCGCGTCGACCACGAAGTCCGCGGCCAGTTCCGTCTCCTGCCCGCCGGGAGCGGCGATCCGCACCCCGCGCACCCGCCCCGCGTCCCCGGCCAGCCCGACCGCCTGTGCCTTGCGGACCTCCACGTCCGTGTGCGCGAGGACGGCCTGACGCACCGTCCAGTCCAGCAGGGCGCGGGTGCAGCTGAGCATGCGTGGCCCGTCGTGCCGCCAGCGCGGGAACCAGCCCTCGGGGGTGAGGGCCACGATGCCGTGGCCGAGGGGTATCTCGTGGGCGCCGGCGGCCAGCAGCCGCCGCCTTATGCTCCCGCCCGGCACCACGTCCTCCATCGCGGCCAGGCCCCCGGCCATGAGGAGATGGGCATGGCGGCCCTGCGGCAGCCCCTTGCGGTGCTCCGGTCCGTCGGGCAGGTCGTCGCGGTCGAGCACGACCACGTCGTCCACGGAGCGGGACAGCACCGCCGCGGCCAGCACGCCGGCCAGGCCGGCACCGACGACGACAGCTCTGCGCTGGCTGTGACCAGGGGGCATGGGACTCCTCGGAGTAGGCCATGGCTCAGCCATGGGAGGTCCTCAACGTTCCTTCTCGGGCCGCGGCCCCGGCGGGCGCGGGAAGCGGCAGCAGGGCCTGCGCCAGCTCCACCAGGCCGCCGGTGCCGGACACCTCCGTGGCGTGCAGGCGGTATCCGCTCGGCGCGGCCAGCGGCGCCTCGCGGGCGGCGGCGCGCCGGGCGGCGTCGGCGAGCATTGCCGCCTCCGCGGCGATCCGCGCCTCGTGCGCGCCGCGGCCCGCCTCGCGGGCGGCGTCCAGGGCGCGGGCGCGCACCTGGTCGTCGAAGTAGGGCGCGAGGGCCAGCAGGGCGTCGTGGATGGACATCTCGCGCCAGTGCAGCCGCGCCCGGGGCGACTGCCACCAGCCGCTGGGCGGCTTGGGCGCGGTGGACACGAACCGCACCCGCGACCACAGCGGCTCGAGCCTGCGGTAGTCGCGCAGTCCGCGCAGCTGGGCGGCGGCGGCCGGCAGCAGCCGGGGCAGGACGAAACCGGCGGAACACAGCAGCGCCCCGAGCGAGGCGGACGGCGGCGCCACCTTCGTGGACAGCACGTCCAGGTCGTGGCCGTACCAGCGCGCCGCGACGGCCGTGTACTTGGTGAGCTGGAACCCCACCACGTCCAGCAGCGACCCGGCCATGATCAGCCGCAGTCCGGTCCGCAGCAGCCCGGTGACCTCCCGGCTCCACTTCACGCACAGCGCGCACATCGCCAGGGTCGCCGCGGTGTGCCCGATCAGGTACAGCAGGATCATCTCGCGCACGTACGGGGTGTTGGCGTAGTACGTGTCGAGGTCGGTGAGCCGTTCGGTGTCGGCGTCGCCCAGCGTGAACAGCACGACGATCGCGGCGACCAGCGGCACGTACGCGGCGATGCTGCGCAGCACCAGCCGCCGGACCAGCTCGCGGGGGCCGCCCCGCCAGTGGACGAGCAGGACCAGCAGCGAGCAGCTGTACGCGCTGAGCATGCCGTACGTCAGCGGGGCGCCGAAGTTGGGGACGCCGGTGAGGCGGTTGACGGCACCCAGGGTCAGCGGCGCCGAGCAGACGAACACCAGCGAGCCCAGGATGATCGACACACACGTGGACACGGTCACCGGATCCCGGACCGCGGTGCGCGGCCGGCGCAGCAGGACGACGGCGGAGACCCCCAGCAGCCCGGCCGCGAGATAGACGACGAGACTCACGGGCGGCACCCCCGCCCCGTCGGCCGTCCGGCCGACGCCACCACCGGCCAGGTCATCACGAGGCCCCCGAGGGCCTGGTATTGCCGCACAGGTCTTCGGAGGTCCTGCCGGGGTCCCCGGCGGAGTTCAGCGCCTCCGCGATCCGCACCAGCACCGCGGGGCCCGGCACGCCGTCCCCCAGCCGCCCGAAGGCGCTCCCACCGCCCGGTGAGGGACTCGCGGCCGGTGACGATCCGCCGCCCGGTGAGGGACTCGCGGCCGGTGACGATCCGCCGCCCGGTGAGGGACTCGCGGCCGGTGACGATCCGCCGCCCGGCGACGGACCTGCGGCCGGTGACGATCCGCCGATCGGTGACAGACCGCCGATCGATGACACACCGCCGATCGGTGACGCGGTGACGGACCGCTCGGCCGGTCTGCCGCCCCCGGCCTCCGTGCCGCCCTCGGACCGGTCGGCGGCGACCGGCCACGCGGCGGCCCACGCCGCCTCGAACGGCGGCGGGCCGGCCGGCTCGCATCGCTCCTCCCGGCCGGCCGCGCCCTCCCCGGGCACGAGTCCCGCTCCGGCGGCCGGTACCGGTGAGCCTCCGGCGTGCTGGGCGCGGGCCGCGGCCGCGATGACCGCGGCCCACGCGGCGGCCTCGGCGTGCTCCTTGTCGCCGGTGGCCTGAAGGGCGGCCTCGTGCACACGCTCGTAGTGGGAGCGGTCGAAGAAGGCGTCCAGATGGCCGAGCGCGTTGTGGATGCTGGTCTGCCGCCACATCAGCAGCGTGGTGGGGGAGGCCCAGCGCGGGCGGGGCAGCCGCAGGGAGTGCCGGGTGAGCAGGTCGTCCAGCTCGCGCTCCAGCGGCGCCAGGCGGGCGTACGTGTGCCAGGACCGCCGCCACTGGGCCAGCCGCGGACCGGCCAGCGGCATCAGGATCCCGACCGAGATCAGCATGGCGCCCAGTCCGGCGGCCACCGGCGAGACGTCGGTGCTCAGTTCCGACCAGTCGCGCCCGCACCAGCGCGCGACCACGGCGGTGAGTTTGGTGACGCTGTAGCTGGCACCGCACAGCGACCCCAGCCCGAGGACGACCATCCCCGCGCGCAGCCAGCCGCCCACCTCGCACGCCCAGCGCAGCGACAGCGCCGTGGTGACGCTCACGGCGACGAGGTGCCCGACCAGGTACAGCACGATCATCTCGGCGATGAAGGGCGTCGTCGCGTAGTACGTGTCCAGGTCGGTGCGCCGCTCCACCGGGGCGTCGCCGAGCGCGAACGTGACGCCGATGCCGACCACGACGAGCGTGTACACCGCCACCCAGCGGCGGGCCACATGACGCACCCGGGCGCCGCCCCGCCAGTGGACGACGAGGACCTGGGAGGCCGCACTGTAGGCGATGATCGACGCATAGGTCAGCGGCGCCGCGAGGTTCGGCACGCCGCTGAGGCGGTTGATCGCCCCGACCGTGGGCGCGGCGCCGAGCAGGAAGCAGGCGCCGGCCAGGCCCAGCACCGTGCAGATCGCCCGCAGGTAGGGGTCGCGCGGGTGGCGGACGAGGTCCGGGGTCTTCGCCGCCAGGCCCAGCCACAGCGCGCCGCAGCTGACGTAGTTGATCACGCCGCTCATCTTCTCCGGTTCCCGCGGTAGTTGAGCGCCGCCCCGATGCGGCCGGCGAGGTCCGCGTCGCCGCCGGGGTCCGCGGCGGACGCCGGGTCCGCCGCCGACTCCAGCCAGTCGCGCAGCCGGCCGCCCATCAGCATGCCGAACCGGTCCGCCTCCTGCTCGTCGGAGAGGCTGAAGTCGGTGCGCGCCGCGACGGGCCGGGGCAGCCCGGCGGGGGACGGTCCGGCGGCGGCGTCCGCGCCGTCCGCGTCCGCGTCCCGCCGGTTCATGTGCCACACCTCGTGGCAGAAGATCACGATCTGGTGCCACACGGCGGCCCGCCGGTCGACGACCACCACGTCCTGCGTCTCCGCCTCCAGCCACAACCCGCTGGCGGTGTGCGGCGGGAAGACCTCCCGGCGGACGACGACCGGACGGCCCCGCCACGCGGCGACCGAGTCGACGAGCGCGGTGAACAGCGCCTCGGGGTCGGCGGGCACCGGCACCTGGATCGGGTC
>NZ_JBEXZD010000080.1:0-38995 GCF_040628575.1 Streptomyces sp. NPDC006393 | reverse complement strand
GCAGCCGCCGCCGGAGTTGATGAAGACGCCCGCCCACAGCTTCTTGAAGACGCCGTTCGGGAACAGGGCGTCGGCGAGGTTCCAGTACGTGATCGCCGGGGCGATGGCGTCCACCCGGTGGTCGTGACCGGCGGCGAGCAGGGAGATCGCGCCGCCGTAGGAGGCGCCGGCCACACCCACGCGCGGGTCGCCGGGCCGGTCGAGCAGGACCTGGGGCTGCCGGGCCAGCCAGTCGATCAGCTTCGAGACGTCGGCGACCTCGCCCCGGGGGTCGTTGAGCCCGATCCTCCCCGTCGACCTGCCGAAGCCGCGCGCCGACCAGGTCAGCACCGCGTACCCGTCCCGGGCCAGGTCCTCGGCCTGCCGGCGTACGTCGTCCTTGCTGCCGCCGAAGCCGTGCCCCAGCAGGACCGCGGGGTGCCGGCCGGTGCCGCCCGGGGTGAAGTACGAGGTGTCCAGGCGCACCCCGCCGCCCATGCTCATGACCCGGTCGGCGCGGTGCACCGGGGGCGGGTCGTCGGAGGCGACCGCCGTCCAGGTGCCGGCGCCGGCGAGCACGACGACGGAGGCCCCGGCGGCCAGCAGCCGCCGGGGCCTCCGAAGCAGCCCCCGGAATCCGGGCAGTCGAAGATCCATGGATCCACGGTACGGGCCGCCACCGACAACGGGAGCAGCCCCGGGACCGACCCTGGCCACCTCCCGGGGGAGTACGGCCCTGACGCGGCGTACCGCGCCCGTGGTAGCCCGTGGTGGGCCGTGGTAGGAAGCGGCATGGAGATCCGCCGAGCCGGCACCGTCGCCGAACTGGCCGCGGCCGAGCACCTGTTCGACAATCCGGTGCGCCCCGAGTGGGCCGAGCGCTTCCTGACCGCCCCCGGTCACCACCTCTTCCTCGCCTACGAGGACGGCGAGGACGGCGAGGAGAGCGAGTCCGGCGAGGACGGCGAGCACGCCGCGGGCGCACCCGTCGGCTTCGTCAGCGGGGTCGAGACGGTGCACCCGGACAAGGGCACCGAGATGTTCCTGTACGAACTCGGGGTCGCCGAGTCCTTCCGCCGCCGCGGCATCGGGCGGGCGCTCGTGCTGCGGCTCGCCGCTCTCGGCCGCGAGCTCGGCTGTTACGGCATGTGGGTGGGGATCGACGCCGGAAACGACGTCGCCCTTGCCGCCTACCGCAGCGCGGGGGGCAAGGACGACGGGACGTGCTCCGTGGTGACGTGGGATTTCACCTGAGCCGGGACGGGTGCCGGGTCAGGCCCGGGCGTCCTCCGGGATGGAGACCAGCCAGCGGGTGTCGCGGCGCGGGCGCAGGTAGAGCGCCCAGTACAGGGTGGCCACCGCCACGATGCCGCCGGTCCACAGCAGGTAGCTCGTCTCCTGCTGGCTGAGGACGTACGCGAGCACCGCGATGAGCAGGACGGGCATGGCGGGCCACAGCGGCATGCGCCAGGCGGGCGTGTGCTTGTGGGCGCCACGGCGGGCGAGCAGGGCGGCGACCGCGACGAGGAGGTACATGCCGGTCACGGAGACGCCGGTGACGCCGTAGAGCGTGTCGAGGTTGACGAAGCACAGCGCGGCGCCGGGGACGCCGACCGCGAGCGTGGCGACCCACGGGGAGCCGAAGCGGCCCAGCTTGGAGAAGACGTTGTTGACGGGCTCGGGCCAGGCCTTGTCGCGGGCGGAGGCGAACAGCACGCGGGAGTTCTGGATGACCATGACGATGCCGGCGTTGATGATCGCCAGGGCCACGCAGAGGCTGACGAAGGTGCCGACCGCGGAGTTGGACCAGGCGATCACCATCGAGCTGAGGTCGCCACCGGTCAGCTCCTTGATGTCGGAGGCGCCCATGGTGATGGCGACGACCGGCACCAGGATGACCACCGAGGAGATCGCGAGGGTGGCGAGCACGGTGCGGGCGACGTTGCGGCGCGGGTTCTCCAGTTCCTCGGAGAGGTAGACGGCGGTCGAGAAGCCCTGGGTGGCGAAGAGGGCGATGGCGAGCCCGGAGATGACGAGCATGGCCGTCACGGGGTCGGTGTGGCCGGCCGAGTCGGCCACCTTCATGGAGACCAGGCTGCCGATCCCGCGCTGGCTGTGCGCGAAGCCCAGCAGGGCGACCACGCCGGCGGCGATGACCTCCAGGACCAGGAAGATGCCGGTGATCCAGGCGTTGGCGCGCAGGTCCAGCAGGCCCGCGAGGGTGGCCAGCAGCATCACGCCGGCGCCGGTCATCGCCGGGTCGAGGTGGACGATCGGGGCCAGGTAGTCGGCCGTGCCCATCGCGATCACCGGCGGGACGATCATGACGACCAGCAGGGACAGCACGAAGACCAGCCAGCCCGCCAGCCGCCCGGCCATCGTGGAGACCATGGCGTACTCGCCGCCCGCGCTGGGGATCAGGGTGCCCAGCTCGGAGTAGCAGAACGCCACGGCGATACAGAGGAGGGAGCCGATGGCGATCGTCAGGGCGGTCGCGGTGCCGAGCGAGCCGAACAGGTCGGGGACGACCACGAAGAGGGTGGAGGCGGGGGTGACGCACGAGAGGGTGAGCAGGGTGCCGCCGACGACGCCGATGGAACGCTTGAGCGTCTGGGGACTGTCGGACGCCTCTGTGAGGTCGGTGTCGACAGGGCGGAGCGTGTCGGTCATGCGGCGGTTCCGATCGGCTTGAGCGGGTGAGGGTGGGGGACGGGAGCGCTATCGCCTCCGGCGGATCGTCTTCACGTCTGTGTCGTCCGCTCCCGGCGCTGCATGGAACCCCGGCGAAAACCGCTGCGTCAATGGCCGATCACCTTCGGATTCCGCACTTGCGGAACGACAGGTTCGACATCACTTTCCCAGGCTGCGACGTCCTGTTGGCGATACCATCAAGATTGTTTGCGGTGTGACCTTGCTTTTGAAGGCCATTCAGCCACAACTCCTTCACTACCCGTTTCGTCCGGCCTGAACGAGAACCGAAGCGAACGCATCAAAAAAATGTCAACGCGTCCGGTATCCGGACGGCCTGGGGAGGCCCCGGGGCTGTCACAGCACCCCGCTAGAGTCGGCAGCCACAGCCGAATCACAGCAACGGGTGGGGACTCATGAAGCTGAAGCACACCGCGGTGTGGGTGGGGTTCACGGCGGCGACGCTGCTCGCCGCCTCCGCGTGCAGCGCGGAGACGACGAAGAAGGCCGCCGAGGCCGCCGACGACGCGCAGGGCCTGATCAAGGCCGCGCTGACCCGGGCGACGGACCAGACGCAGAACCTCGGCTCGGCGGACGTGCGCATGACCACGGACCTGGGCAACGGCGCCGGTCCGGTCACCATGGACGGCACCTACTCCTGGGGCCACGGTTTCGCCTTCGACGTCGAGATGGACACCAAGGCCGCTCAGATGGGCCAGGTGCACGCCGCCCCGAAGACCCGCATGATCTTCGTGGACGGCGCCTACTACTACGACATCGACCCGCAGCCCTCCGGCCCGCTCAAGGGCAAGGAGTGGATGAAGATCGACGCGTCGGCCGTCCTCGGCGAGAAGGGCGCCCAGGCGCTCGACGGCACCACCGGCGCGGGCAGCCCCGCGGCCTCCATGAAGGGCCTGAAGTACGCGAACAACGTCGACGACCTCGGCGAGCAGACCGTCGACGGGCAGCGGACGCACCACTACAAGGCCGTCATCGACCGGGCGCACATGGGCAAGTTCAAGGAGGCGTACGGCAACCAGGACAACCTCTTCGGCGCCATGACCGGCGGTGCCGACTCCATCACGATGGAGGTCTGGGTCAACGACAAGGACCTGCCGGTGCGCCTGACGGAGCGGTTCGGCAAGGTCACGGTCACCATGGACTTCGAGAAGTTCGGCGCCACGGCGGCCGTCAAGGCTCCGCCCGCCGCGGAGACCGGCGACCTCACCGACGCGGTGAAGGCGCAGCAGCAGCAGAAGCAGCAGGGCTGACCGCACGAAGGTGCCCCGCCCTCCCGGTGGAGGAGCGGGACACCGTCGTCGGGGCCGGTGGGCCGGCTCAGTGGTTGCGCGGGAAGCCCAGGTCCACGCCCGCCGGGGCCTCCGACGGGTCGGGCCAGCGGGTGGTGACGACCTTGCCGCGGGTGTAGAAGTGGGTGCCGTCGTTGCCGTAGATGTGGTGGTCGCCGAAGAGCGAGTCCTTCCAGCCGCCGAAGGAGTGGTAGCCCACCGGCACCGGGATCGGCACGTTGACGCCGACCATGCCGGCCTCGATCTCCAGCTGGAAGCGGCGGGCGGCGCCGCCGTCGCGGGTGAAGATCGCGGTGCCGTTGCCGAACGGCGAGGCGTTGATCAGGGCGACGCCGTCCTCGTAGGTGTCGGCGCGCAGCACGCACAGCACCGGGCCGAAGATCTCGTCCTGGTACGCCTTGGCGCTGGTCGGCACCTTGTCCAGCAGCGACAGGCCGATCCAGTGGCCGTCCTCGTGGCCCTCCACGGTGTAGCCGGTGCCGTCCAGCACCACCTCGCAGCCCTCGTCCGCGGCACCCTTCACATAGGAGGCCACCTTGTCGCGGTGCGCCTTGGTGATGAGCGGGCCCATCTCGGAGGCCGGGTCGTCGCCCGGACCGATCTTGATCTTCTCGGCGCGCTCGCGGATCTTCTCCACGAGCTCGTCGCCGATCGCGCCGACCGCGACGACGGCCGAGATGGCCATGCAGCGCTCGCCCGCCGAGCCGTAGGCGGCGGAGACGGCGGCGTCGGCCGCCGCGTCCAGGTCGGCGTCCGGCAGGACCAGCATGTGGTTCTTGGCGCCGCCGAGGGCCTGTACGCGCTTGCCGTGAGCCGCGGCGGTGGTGTGGATGTAGCGGGCGATCGGGGTGGAGCCGACGAAGGAGACCGCCTTGACGTCCGGGTGCTCCAGGAGGCGGTCGACGGCCACCTTGTCGCCGTGGACGACGTTGAACACGCCGTCCGGCAGGCCCGCCTCGGCCAGCAGTTCGGCGAGCCTGACGGCCGCCGACGGGTCCTTCTCGCTCGGCTTCAGCACGAAGGTGTTGCCGCAGGCGATGGCGATCGGGAACATCCACATCGGCACCATCGCCGGGAAGTTGAACGGCGTGATGCCGGCGACCACGCCCAGCGGCTGCCGGATGGAGGCCACGTCCACCCGCGTGGCGACCTGGGTGGACAGCTCACCCTTGAGCTGCACGGTGATGCCGCACGCCAGGTCGACGATCTCCAGGCCGCGCGCGACCTCGCCGAGCGCGTCGGAGTGCACCTTGCCGTGCTCGGCGGTGATCAGCTCGGCGATCTCGTCACGGTGGGCGTCCAGCAGGGCGCGGAACCTGAACAGGATGGCGGTCCGCTGGGCCAGCGAGGTCTGGCTCCAGGTGGGGAACGCGTCCCTGGCGGCGGCGACCGCCGTGTCCACCTCCTCCACGGAGGCGAACGCGACCTTCGTGGTGACCGCTCCGGTCGCCGGGTCCGTGACCGGCCCGTACGTCCCCGAAGCGCCTTCGGCGGTCTTCCCGCCGATCCAGTGGTTGACGATCTTCGTCATGCCGGGTTACTCCTTCGCAGATGGCGCAGATGGCGGCGTCGGGTCGAGACGTGCCGTTCGTACAGCTCGTGGGCCGTGGCCGCGGGCCCTCGGGTCGCGGTCTCGGCCACGTATCCATCCCACCAGGGGCCGCACCCCCGGCGCGCCCGACAGAGTGTCTGCGGTTGTGGTCGTCGCGTAGACACATGGGGCCGCATGGACACCGTGGGGAGCGTCCGGCGCCCACGGGCGGGTCGGGGGCGGTGGGTCGTGCGGCAAGGGGTGGGAGAAGGGGCGGGTGACCTCCGGCGCGGGGCCGTAGCGGGCGGGGAGTCGGCGCTCGCACTTCGCTCCTGCCAGGGCGAAGCGGCCTCCCGCACCGGAGGCGATCGGTGGCCGGACGGCGCGGGGCCCGGGTGTGTCCACCCAACGCGCCCTGCCTGCCCGGCTCTTGGGACTGCTGGTCCGCTGTGCCGTGATGTATCCGGGTGCACCCGCACCGTACAACCGCCGCCCGCCTCACACGCGCGCCACTCGCGGGAACGGCCGGCGAATGTGTGTGCGCGGCCGTCGCCGGGGCCGCGGCGTGCGGTGTACGGAGCGCGGCCGGTCACCCGTCCCCGCCTCCTGCCCGCACCGCCCCCGCCTCCAGGGCGGCCTCCACCTCGGCCGGGGTGGGCATCGCGGAGGAGCACTCCAGACGGGAGGCGACGATCGCTCCGGCGGCGTTGGCGTACCGCATGATCCGCTCCAGGTCCCAGCCGGCGAGCAGTCCGTGGCACAGCGAGCCGCCGAAGGCGTCGCCGGCGCCGAGCCCGTTGACGACGTCGACCGGGAGCGGCGGCACCTCGGCCGACTCGCCCGCGGCGCTGACGGCGAGGACGCCCTTGGGTCCCTGTTTCACCACGGCCAGTTCCACGCCGGCCTCCAGCAGGGCGCGGGCGGCGGCGTGCGGCTCGCGCAGGCCGGTGGCGACCTCCACCTCGTCGAGGTTGCCGACCGCGACGGTGGTGTGCCGCAGGGCCTCGGCGTAGAAGGGACGGGCGGCCCGCGGGTCGGCCCAGAACATGGGGCGCCAGTCCAGGTCGAAGACGGTGGTGCCGGCCCTGGCCCGGTGGGCGAGCGCCGCCAGGGTCGCCGTGCGGCTGGGCTCCTCGCTCAGGCCGGTGCCGGTGACCCAGAAGACGCTCGCGTCGAAGACGGCGTCGAGGTCGACGTCGTGCGCGTCGATCTCCAGGTCGGGGGCCTTGGGCTGCCGGTAGAAGTACAGCGGGAAGTCGTCCGGCGGGAACACCTCGCAGAAGGTCACCGGCGTGGGCAGTCCGGGCACCGGCGTGACCCAGCGGTCGTCGACGCCGAAGCCGCGCAGCGCCTCGTGCAGATAGGCGCCGAACGGGTCGTCCCCGGTGCGGGTGATCACCGCCGTACGGCGGCCGAGGCGGGCGGCGGCGACGGCCACATTGGTCGCCGAGCCGCCCAGGAACTTGCCGAAGGAGGACACCCGGGCGAGCGGCACACCCGTCTGGAGCGGATAGAGGTCCACGCCGATCCGTCCCATGGTGATCACGTCGTACGCCATCGGCTTCCGCGTCCCTTCGCTCGACTCCCCCGGTTGTAGTGCCGTACCCGGAAGGCTGTCAATAGTTTGTCCGGACATTCGGACGAGTGAAGGGGGAGCCCGAGATCGTCAAGGCGTTCCCCGGCCTCAGGTCTGTCACGAACGCAACTCTCCGGTCACACCTGTCTCAGGTGTACGGGGCCTTGGTCACGCCCGGTCGACAGGCGCTCGCCGCGGGCGCTCCGCGTCGTTCACCGAGCACAGGCTTTGTGATCGCCGACGCGGCGCGGCGCCCGGCTCCCCCGACGGCCCTCCGGCCGCCGCCGTGGCGTGCGCAGGGAGGTGCAGTCATGACCGACCGAAGGCTCTGGTCGTACAAGGACATCGCGGCCCACATCCGGGTGCAGCCGGACACCGTGCGGTCCTACCGCAAGCACGGTCTGCTGCCGCCGCCCGACCATGTGGAGGGCGGCAGGCCCTACTGGTACGCGGACACCGTCCGCGCCTGGGTCGCCTCCCGGCCCGGCAACCGGGGCCGAGGAGCCGGCTGAGACACGGTCCATGCGCCCGACGCTCCCGGCGCCCGTCGGTCCTGGCTCCCGGCGCTCCCGGCGCCCGTCGGTCCCGGCTCCCGGCGCTCCCGGCGCTCCTGGCTCCCGGCGCCCGGCGCCCCCGGTGCCGAGAGGTCGCGGCGCCAGGGGGGCCGTGGCCCTGACCCGCCTCAGCGCCAGGGTTCTATGACCGTGACCCCGGCTCCCGGCGCCGTTCCCATCGCCGCGAGCGCGTCCGGGACGGCTTCCAAAGGGATGGTCGACGTCACCAGCAGATCGGGGCGCAGCACGCCCGCGTCGACCAGGCGCAGCATCTCCGGGTAGGCGTGCGCGGCCATGCCGTGGCTGCCGAGGAGTTCGAGCTCCAGCGCGATCGCCCGGGCCATGGGGACCGGGGTGGTCCCGGTCGCGGAGGGCAGCAGGCCGACCTGGACGTGACGGCCGCGGCGGCGCAGGCCGTTCACCGAGGCGGCGCAGGTGGCGGGCGAACCGAGCGCGTCGAGGGAGAGGTGGGCGCCGCCGCCGGTGACCTCGCGGATCCCTTCCGCGGTGTCCCCGCCGTCGGAGGCGTCGACACACACCGTCGCGCCGAACTCGCGGGCCAGTTCCAGGGCCCGCCACGATATGTCCACCGCCACGACCCGCGCCCCGCAGGCCGCCGCGATCATCACCGCGGACAGGCCCACGCCCCCGCAGCCGTGCACGGCGACCCACTCTCCGGCGGCGAGGCGGCCCTGCTGGACCACCGCGCGGTAGGCCGTGGCGTAACGGCAGCCGAGCGAGGCGGCGGTGGCGAAGGAGAGCCCGTCGGGCACGGCGACGAGGTTCACATCGGCGTGGTCGAGCGCCACGTACTGGGCGAAGGAGCCCCAGTGGGTGAATCCGGGCTGACTCTGGCGTTCGCACACCTGCTGGTCGCCCGCCGCGCAGGAGGGGCAGCTGCCACAGGCGCAGACGAAGGGCGCGGTCACGCGGTCGCCGGGCCGCCAGCGGCTCACCCGGTCACCGACCGCCTCGACGACTCCCGCGAGTTCATGACCCGGCACGTGCGGAAGCGTGATGTCGGGATCGTGGCCCTGCCAGCCGTGCCAGTCGCTGCGGCACAGGCCGGTCGCCTCGACCCGGACCACGACCCCGTGCTCCACGGGCCGCGGATCGGCCACTTCCCGGACCCGGGCCGGCTCCCCGTACCGCTCGAACACCACAGCCCGCATCCGTCGCCTCCCCTTCGTGAGATCACCGCGGTAGATCATCGCCCGGAGATCCCGCCGCCGGCAGCGACGGAGATCACCGTCCGGGGCGAAACGCTACCCGGTGAGCCGCGCCGCTCCTTTGGGTTCATACCCCCTAGGGGTATAGTCTGAAGAGAAGAGGGTCCTCCTGGGCCCCGCAGACCCCACATGCCCGACGCATGTCATGCGCGGGCGCACCCGACGAGGAGAGCGACATGACCGCCCAGACCGAGACTCCGGACACCGTCACCACCGTCTACAAGGTGAGCGGGATGAGCTGCGGCCACTGCGAGGGCTCCGTCTCCACCGAGATCTCCGGGCTCCCCGGCGTCAGCTCCGTCAAGGCCGTCGCCTCGACCGGCGACGTCACCGTGACCTCCACCGCCCCGCTGGACGAGGCGGCGGTGCGGGCCGCCGTGGACGAGGCGGGCTTCGAGCTCGTCGGCCGCGCCTGACCCGGGCGTCCGGGACACCACGTATCTCTCGACACCGGCCGCATCGACCAGCTGATACTGGCTCTGTGCGGTCCGGTCCGTTCTCTGGAGTACGGACATGACCAGCGTCACCAGCACCACCACCGGCAGCACGACCACCGGGACCACCACCACCGGTAGCGGCACCACCGCGGGCAGCGGCACGGCGGGATCGACGGCATCCACGAGGACCGGCGGACAGACCGGTGGACAGACCCATGGACAGTCCGGCGCGTCGGACGCCCCGCTGTCCCAGGTGGAGCTGCTCATCGGCGGGATGACCTGCGCCTCCTGCGCCGCCCGCGTGGAGAAGAAGCTCAACCGGATGGACGGGGTCACCGCGACGGTGAACTTCGCCACGGAGAAGGCCCGGGTCACCTACCCCCGGGGGGTACAGGTCTCCGATCTGATCACCACCGTCGTGAAGACCGGGTACACCGCCGAGGAGCCACCGCCGCCGGACCCGGAACCCGCCCCGCGGGAAGCGGAGCGGGCCGCCGCCCCGGATCCCGAGACGACCGCCCTGCGGCAGCGGCTGGTCGTCTCGGCGCTGCTCGCCGTGCCGGTGATCCTGCTGTCCATGGTCCCGCCGTTGCAGTTCGACAACTGGCAGTGGCTGGCGCTGACGCTCGCCGCGCCGGTCGTGGTCTGGGGCGGGCTGCCCTTCCACCGGGCGGCCCTCACCAACGCCCGGCACGGCGCCGCCACCATGGACACGCTGGTCTCGGTCGGCACGCTGGCCGCGTTCGGCTGGTCGCTGTGGGCGCTGTTCCTCGGCGACGCGGGCATGCCCGGCATGCACGACGAGTTCCGTCTCACCGTCTCCCGGATGGACGCGGCCTCCACGATCTACCTCGAGGTCGCCTCCGGAGTCGTGGCGTTCATTCTCCTCGGCCGCTATCTGGAGGCGCGCTCCAAGCGGCGGGCGGGTGCCGCGCTGCGGGCTCTGCTGGAGCTGGGCGCGAAGGACGTGGCCGTGCTCCGGGACGGCCGGGAGATCCGGGTCCCGGTGTCCGAGCTGGCCGTCGGTGACCGGTTCGTCGTCCGGCCCGGTGAGAAGATCGCCACCGACGGCACGGTCGTCGAGGGCGCCTCGGCGGTCGACGCCTCGATGCTGACCGGCGAGTCCGTGCCGGTGGACGTGGCACCCGGCAGCGCGGTCACCGGCGCCACCGTCAACGCCGGCGGCCGGCTGGTCGTCGAGGCCACCCGGATCGGCGCCGACACCCAGCTCGCGCGGATGGCGAAGCTGGTCGAGGACGCGCAGAACGGCAAGGCGCAGGTGCAGCGGCTGGCCGACCGGATCTCGGCGGTGTTCGTGCCGATCGTCCTCCTCATCGCCGTCGGCACCCTGCTGACCTGGCTGTTCACCACCGGCGACGTCACGGCCTCGTTCACCGCCGCCGTCGCGGTGCTGATCATCGCCTGCCCCTGCGCCCTGGGCCTGGCCACGCCGACCGCGCTGATGGTCGGCACGGGCCGCGGCGCCCAGCTCGGCATCCTGATCAAGGGTCCCGAGGTGCTGGAGTCCACCCGCCGCGTCGACACGATCGTGCTGGACAAGACCGGAACGGTCACCACCGGCCGGATGACCCTCCAGGAGGTCCACGCCGGGCAGGACACCGACGAGAAGGAGCTGCTGCGGCTCGCGGGCGCCCTGGAGCACGCCTCCGAGCACCCGGTCGCCCGGGCGATCGCGGCCGGCGCCGAGGAGCGCTTCGGCCCGCTGCCCCCCGTCGAGCGGTTCGAGAACATTCCCGGGCGGGGCGTGCGCGGGCATGTGGACGGCCATGACGTCGTGGTGGGGCGGCTGATCGAGGAACTCGGGGAGCTGCCCGACGAGGTGGCCCGGGCCCGCGGCGAGGCCGAGGCGGAGGGCCGTACGGCCGTCGTGGTCGGCTGGGACGGCGCGGCACGCGGTGTCGTGGCCGTGGCGGACACGGTGAAGGAGACCAGCGCCGATGCCGTACGGCAGCTGCGCGCGCTGGGGCTGCGGCCGGTGCTGCTGACCGGTGACAACCGCGCGGTCGCCGAGTCGGTGGCGCGGACGGTCGGGATCGACCCCGGCGACGTGGTCGCCGAAGTGCTGCCCGAGGACAAGGTCGCGGCGGTCGAGCGGCTGCGGGCCGAGGGACGGACCGTGGCCATGGTCGGGGACGGCGTCAACGACGCCGCCGCGCTGGCCACCGCCGACCTGGGCCTGGCGATGGGCACCGGCACGGACGCCGCCATCGAGGCGGGCGATCTGACGCTGGTGCGCGGGGACCTGCGGGTGGCCGCGGACGCCATCCGGCTCTCGCGGCGGACGCTGGCCACGATCAAGGGGAACCTGGTGTGGGCCTTCGGCTACAACGTGGCCGCGCTGCCGCTGGCCGCCACCGGGCTGCTCAACCCGATGATCGCGGGGGCGGCGATGGCGTTCTCCTCGGTGTTCGTGGTGACGAACAGTCTGCGGCTGCGGACGTTCCGTTGAGCCGGAAGCGTTCGGGACCGACGGAGAAGTGCTCGGGACTGAAGTAAGAGTCCCTCTAGAGTCCGACGCACTCCTCACATAAGCTCTTCACAAGGCTCGCGCATCATCCTTACGCTTGGGTCTCGATCGCCATACCAGGCCTCTTGCGCACCTATGGGGACATACGCAAGAGACACAGATCACAGTGATGCGAACGTAACCATCGAAGGGGTTTCGAAGGTCTAAGTTGGCGATGTCAGGAAGGCGTCTTGGGGGGCGCCGACTGACATCTGGGGATGTCTTGGGGGACTTCCTCAGAGATGCGTTGCCGGGGCACGTACACCGGGAAGCTTTGAGCGGCCCTCCCGGGCGTGCGCTGTCCCGGCAGATCGCACGCCCGTGCGGCCGTGTACGCGGCCGTACGGCAGTGCTAGGGGGACGGCGAGTTCTGCTCGCCGGGCTCACAGCGGTTCAGGCGCTGGTTCTCACAGACGCCCGGCCGGATCCCGTGGGGGGAATCCGCACCGGGACACGGGAAGGCGCCCTGGCCGCCGGCCCGTGGGGGGACCGGCGCACCGGGGCGCCTTCCGCTTTTTGTTCTGTGGCTCATTCGCCTCCGGGGCGCCACCGCAGTCGCGCCCGTTCCGCTTACTCGCCGCTCTGGGCGACAGACCTCAGCCCGTCGAGATCCGCGGTTCCGCTCAAGCGGGAGAAAAGCATCCACAGCCACCAAGGAGCACCGCCCCAGCGGTGCCCCTCACCGGCAGGTGTCAGCGCTCCTCGACCGGGACGAAGTCCCGCTCCACCACACCCGTGGCCGTGCTGACCCGGGGGACACCCCCCGGACCCCCGGCCACCCGAAGCCACCGGCCACACCCAGGAAACCGGCCACGCCACCGAAGCCGAGGACAGACAACAGCCACCAAGGAGCACCGCCCCAGCGGTGCCCCTCACCGGCAGGTGTCAGCGCTCCTCGACCGGGACGAAGTCCCGCTCCACCACACCCGTGGCCGTGCTGACCCGGGGGACACCCCCCGGACCCCGGCCACCCGAAGCCACCGGCCACACCCAGGAAACCGGCCACGCCACCGAAGCCGAGGACAGACAACAGCCACCAAGGAGCACCGCCCCAGCGGTGCCCCTCACCGACAGGTGTCAGCGCTCCTCGACCGGGACGAAGTCCCGCTCCACCACACCCGTGTAGATCTGGCGCGGGCGGCCGATGCGGGAGCCCGGCTCCTTGATCATCTCGTGCCACTGGGCGATCCAGCCCGGCAGGCGGCCCAGGGCGAACAGGACCGTGAACATCTCGGTCGGGAAGCCCATGGCCCGGTAGATCAGGCCGGTGTAGAAGTCGACGTTCGGGTAGAGCTTGCGCTCGACGAAGTAGTCGTCGGAGAGGGCGTGCTCCTCCAGCTTCAGGGCGATGTCGAGGAGCTCGTCCTCCTTGCCCAGGGCCGAGAGCACGTCGTGCGCGGCGGCCTTGATGATCTTGGCACGCGGGTCGAAGTTCTTGTAGACCCGGTGGCCGAAGCCCATCAGACGGACGCCGTCCTCCTTGTTCTTCACCTTGCGGATGAAGGTGTCGACGTCGGAGCCGGAGTCGCGGATGCCCTCCAGCATCTCCAGGACGGACTGGTTGGCGCCGCCGTGCAGCGGGCCCCACAGGGCGTTGATGCCGGCCGAGATGGACGCGAACATGTTCGCCTGCGAGGAACCGACCAGGCGGACCGTGGAGGTCGAGCAGTTCTGCTCGTGGTCGGCGTGCAGGATCAGCAGCTTGTCCAGCGCGGCGACGACGACCGGGTCCAGCTCGAACTCCTGGGCGGGCACCGAGAAGGTCATGCGCAGGAAGTTCTCGACGTAGCCGAGGTCGTTACGCGGGTAGACGAACGGGTGGCCGATCGACTTCTTGTACGCGTAGGCCGCGATCGTCGGAAGCTTGGCGAGCAGCCGGATGGTGGAGAGGTTGCGCTGCGTCTCGTCGAACGGGTTGTGGCTGTCCTGGTAGAAGGTGGACAGCGCGGAGACGACCGACGACAGCATCGCCATCGGGTGGGCGTCGCGCGGGAAGCCCTTGTAGAAGTTCTTGACGTCCTCGTGCAGCAGGGTGTGCCGCGTGATGTCGTTCTTGAAGGAGCTGAGCTCGTCGACGGTCGGCAGCTCACCGTTGATCAGCAGGTAGGCCACCTCCAGGAAGGTGGAGCGCTCGGCCAGCTGCTCGATCGGGTAGCCGCGGTACCGGAGAATGCCCTGCTCGCCGTCGAGGTAGGTGATGGCGGATTTATAGGCCGCGGTGTTGCCGTAGCCGCTGTCGAGTGTCACCAGACCGGTCTGGGCGCGGAGCTTCCCGATGTCGAAGCCCTTGTCGCCGACGGTGCTGTCGACCACCGGGTAGGTGTACTCGCCGCCGTCGTACCGCAGTACTACAGAGTTGTCGCTCACGTCTTCCCTCACCGACGTAGTGCCTCATCTTCGAGGTGCCCTGACTGTCTCTACCATCCCCCATTTGGCTCAGGAGAGTGCACTCGGGGTCGACCATTGGGCCTATTGGCGGCACTCAGTGCCGTCAACCTGCTCATCCTGCCCCCTCGATGCGGTGACGGGAAGTGCTCTGTGACCTTTGCGACTCGTTTGATCGATCATTTTTGCCGCGTCCGGGCCGCCGTCCTGGCCGACGCCCGGGCCGGCCCCCGGACGGTCGGGGCTCTTCGGGCCGGTCAGGGCCTGGTCAGGGCCTGGTCAGAGCCTGGTCAGAGCCGGTCAGGAGCCCGCGAGCCGGAAGTCCAGGGCCGTACAGCGCCGGCCCGCCGAGACCGTGCGCACCGCCTGGCCGATCGCCTTGCGCGAACCGACGAGGACGACCAGCTTCTTGGCCCGTGTCACCGCCGTGTACAGCAGGTTCCGCTGAAGCATCATCCAGGCGCCGGTGGTGACCGGGATCACCACGGCGGGATATTCACTTCCCTGTGAACGGTGGATGGTGACCGCGTACGCGTGCGCCAGTTCGTCCAGTTCGTCGAATTCGTACGGAACCTCCTCGTCCTCGTCCGTCAGTACCGTCAGGCGCTGGTCGACCGGGTCGAGCGAGGTGACCACGCCCACGGTGCCGTTGAAGACACCGTTCTTCCCTTTCTCGTAATTGTTGCGGATCTGGGTGACCTTGTCGCCGACGCGGAAAACCCTCCCACCGAACCGTTTTTCGGGCAGATCGGGCCGACCGGGGGTGATGGCCTGCTGGAGCAGGCCGTTGAGCGTGCCGGCGCCGGCCGGGCCGCGGTGCATGGGCGCCAGCACCTGCACGTCCCGGCGCGGGTCGAGCCCGAACCGGGACGGGATCCGGCGGGCCGCCACGTCCACGGTGAGCCGGCCGGCCTCCTCGGTGTCGTCCTCGACGAAGAGGAAGAAGTCCTTCATGCCGTCGGTGACCGGGTGCTGCCCGGAGTTGATCCGGTGCGCGTTGGTCACCACGCCCGACTGCTGGGCCTGGCGGAACACCCGCGTCAGACGCACGGCGGGGACGGGACCGCCGTCGGCCAGCAGGTCCCTGAGGACCTCGCCGGCGCCGACGCTGGGCAGCTGGTCCACATCCCCGACGAAGAGCAGATGGGCCCCCGGGGGCACCGCCTTGACCAGCTTGTTGGCCAGCAGCAGGTCCAGCATGGAGGCCTCGTCGACGACCACCAGGTCGGCATCCAGCGGGCGGTCCCGGTCGTAGGCCGCGTCCCCGCCGGGCTTGAGCTCCAGCAGACGGTGGACGGTGGAGGCCTCCGCGCCCGTGAGCTCGGACAGGCGCTTGGCGGCGCGCCCGGTGGGCGCGGCCAGCACGACCTTCGCCTTCTTCGCCCGGGCCAGCTCCACGACGGAGCGCACGGTGAAGGACTTGCCGCAGCCGGGGCCGCCGGTGAGCACGGCCACCTTCTCGGTCAGCGCCAGCTTCACGGCCGCCTCCTGCTCGGGGGCGAGGTCCGCCCCCGTACGCCCCCTGAGCCAGCCCAGGGCCTTGTCCCAGGCGACGCCCCGGAAGGCGGGCATCCGGTCGGCGTCCGTGCGCAGCAGGCGCAGCAGCTGGGCGGACAGGGAGAGTTCGGCGCGGTGGAAGGGGACCAGGTAGACGGCGGTGACCGGGTCGCCGCCGTCGGGGCCGGGCACCTTCTCGCGCACGACACCGGGCTCCTCGCCGTCCTCGCCCGGCTCCGCCAGTTCGGCCAGGCACTCGATGACCAGGCCTGTGTCCACCTGGAGCAGCTTGACGGCGTCCGCGATCAGACGCTCCTCCGGCAGGAAGCAGTGCCCCTGGTCGGCGGACTGCGAGAGCGCGTACTGAAGGCCGGCCTTGACGCGCTCCGGGCTGTCGTGCGGGATGCCGACGGATTGGGCGATCCGGTCGGCGGTGAGGAAGCCGATGCCCCAGACGTCGGCGGCCAGCCGGTAGGGCTGGTTCTTCACCACGGAGATGGAGGCGTCGCCGTACTTCTTGTAGATGCGCACCGCGATCGACGTGGAGACCTCGACGGTCTGGAGGAAGAGCATGACCTCCTTGATCGCCTTCTGCTCCTCCCAGGCGTCGGCGATCTTCTTCGTCCGCTTGGGGCCGAGGCCGGGGACTTCGACGAGCCGCCCCGGCTCCTCCTCGATGATCTTCAGGGTGTCCAGGCCGAAGTGCTGGGTGATGCGGTCGGCGAAGACCGGGCCGATGCCCTTGACCAGGCCCGAGCCGAGGTAGCGGCGGATGCCCTGGACGGTGGCCGGCAGGACCGTCGTGTAGTTCTCGACCAGGAACTGCTTGCCGTACTGCGGGTGCGAGCCCCAGCGGCCCTCCATGCGCAGGGACTCGCCGACCTGGGCGCCGAGCAGCGCGCCGACCACCGTGAGCAGGTCGCCGCCGCGGCCGGTGTCGACCCGGGCGACCGTGTAGCCGTTGTCCTCGTTGACGTACGTGACGCGCTCCAGCACGGCTTCGAGCACGGCCGTCCGCCGCTCCCCCGCCCCCGCCGCCCGGGCACCGGCTGCCTGATTGGACATGATCCGACGTTACCGCCCGGGTACGACAGCGCGGTCCGCCTGTGGACGACGGGCACCCCTGGCCGTGGACGACGAGCGCCCCGCCTGTGGACGACTTCATCACGATCCGGTCTCAGGGGCTTGTTTCCGACTGTGTAATCGTTTCCAATCCTCCGTGTAATCGATTCCACGAGGAGGTGGAACGGACGATGGCGAGCATCAAGGACGTCGCCGCCGAGGCGGGCCTGTCCGTCGCCACGGTCTCGCGCGTCCTGAACGACCACCCGTCGGTGAGCCCCGAGGCGCGCACCCGTGTGCTGGCCGCCGTCGCGACGCTGGGCTACCGCCCGAACGCCGTCGCCCGGTCCCTGCGCACCGACACCACCCGCACCCTCGGCCTGGTCATCAGCGACGTACTCAACCCGTACTTCACCGAACTGGCCCGCTCCGTCGAGGAGGAGGCGCGCGCGCTCGGCTACAGCGTGATCATCGGCAACGCCGACGAGCGGCCCGACCTCCAGGACCACCACGTCCGCACCCTCCTCGACCGCCGGATCGACGGCCTGCTGGTCTCCCCCACCGACGGCGGCTCCCCGCTGATGCTGGACGCCGCGCGCGCGGGGACACCGATGGTGTTCGTCGACCGCTGGATCAGGGGCGTGGACGTGCCGGTCGTCCGGGCGGACGGGCAGTCGGCCGTGCGGGACCTGGTCGCGCATCTGTACGGGCTCGGGCACCGACGGCTGGCCATCATCGCGGGACCCGCGGCCACCACCACCGGCCGCGAGCGCGTGGACGTCTTCCGCGCGGCGCTGGCCGACTACGGGATCCCCCTCCCCGACGTCTACACCGGCCAGGGCGACTTCCAGGCCGAGAGCGGCCGGCGGGTCACCGAAGGCTTCCTCGACCTGCCCGAGCCGCCCGAGGTCGTCTTCGCCGCCGACAACCTGATGGCGCTCGGCGCGCTGGACGCGATCCGCGCGCGCGGGCTGCGGGTGCCCGACGACATCGCGCTCGCCGCGTTCGACGACATCCCGTGGTTCGTGCACACCGATCCGCCGATCACCGCCGTCGCCCAGCCCACCGGCGCACTGGGGCGCGCCGCCGTACGGGCCCTGGTCGACCGCATCGAGGGCCGCACCCCCCGGTCCGTCACCCTCCCCGCCCGTCTCGTCGTACGCCGCTCGTGCGGCGAGCCCCCCGCAACGAACAGGAGCAAGCCGTGAGCAACCCGGACGAGTTGCTGCGCATCGAGGGCATCCGCAAGACCTTCCCGGGCGTGGTCGCGCTGGACGGCGTCGACTTCGACCTGCGCCGCGGCGAGGTGCACGTGCTGCTCGGTGAGAACGGCGCGGGCAAGAGCACCCTGATCAAGATGCTCTCCGGCGCCTACACCCCCGACGCCGGACGGATCCTGGTCGGCGGCGAGGAGATGCGCATCCAGGGCGCCCAGGACTCCGAACGCCTCGGGATCGCCACCATCTACCAGGAGTTCAACCTGGTCCCCGATCTGACGGTCGCCGAGAACATCTTCCTGGGCCGCCAGCCGCGCCGCTACGGGATGATCGACCGCAAGCGCATGGAGGCCGACGCCGCCGTCCTCCTGGAGCGCGTCGGTGTGAACGTGTCGCCCCGCGCGCGCGTGCGGGACCTCGGCATCGCCCGCCTTCAGATGGTGGAGATCGCCAAGGCGCTCAGCCTCGACGCCCGCGTGCTGATCATGGACGAGCCGACCGCCGTGCTCACCTCCGAGGAGGTCGACAAGCTCTTCTCGATCGTGCGCGCCCTGCGCGCGGACGGCGTCGGGGTCGTGTTCATCACGCACCACCTGGAGGAGATCGCCGCCCTCGGCGACCGGGTCACGGTCATCCGCGACGGCCGCAGCGTCGGCCAGGTGCCCGCGTCCACGCCCGAGGACGAGCTCGTACGGCTCATGGTGGGCCGCTCCATCGAGCAGCAGTACCCGCGCGAGCGTCCCGAGACCGGTCCCGCGCTGCTCTCCGTCGAGGGGCTCACCCGGGACGGCGTCTTCCACGACGTCAGCTTCCAGGTGCACGCCGGCGAGGTCGTCGGCATCGCGGGCCTGGTGGGCGCCGGCCGTACGGAGGTGGTCCGCGCGGTGTTCGGCGCCGACCCCTACGACAAGGGCGCCGTGACGGTCGCGGGCGCCCGGCTCAGGCGCCACGACGTGAACGCGGCCATGGCGGCCGGGATCGGCCTCGTACCCGAGGACCGCAAGGGCCAGGGCCTGGTCCTGGACGCCTCCGTCGAGGAGAACCTCGGGCTCGTCACCCTCCGCTCGGCCACCCGCGCGGGCCTCGTCGACCTCAAGGGTCAGCACCGGGCGGCCGAGCGCATCGCCGGGCAGCTCGGCGTCCGGATGGCCGGCCTCGGCCAGCACGTGCGCACCCTGTCCGGCGGCAACCAGCAGAAGGTCGTCATCGGCAAGTGGCTGCTGGCCGACACCAGGGTGCTCATCCTCGACGAGCCGACGCGCGGCATCGACGTCGGCGCCAAGGTCGAGATCTACCAGCTCATCAACGAACTGACGGCCGCCGGCGCCGCCGTCCTGATGATCTCCAGCGATCTGCCCGAGGTGCTCGGCATGAGCGACCGGGTGCTGGTGATGGCCCAGGGCCGGATCGCGGGCGAACTCCCCGCCGACCAGGCCACCCAGGACGCCGTGATGGCCCTCGCCGTCAGCACCCCCACGACCCCCACGACCCCCACCACGTCCACGACCGGAACGGAGACCTCCCGTGGCCACTGACACGCTCAAGAGCACGACGGGCGCGGGTGGCGCCTCGGGCGGCCTGCGCCGCCTGCTGCTCGACAACGGCGCGCTGACCGCGCTCATCGTCCTCGTCATCGCCCTGTCGGCGCTGTCCGGTGACTTCCTGACGACGGACAACCTGCTCAACATCGGCGTCCAGGCGGCCGTGACCGCCATCCTCGCCTTCGGTGTCACCTTCGTCATCGTCTCCGCGGGCATCGACCTGTCGGTGGGTTCGGTGGCGGCCCTGTCGGCCACCGTGCTGGCCTGGAGCGCCACCTCGGCCGGGATCCCGGTCGTCCTCGCCGTCGTCCTGGCCGTCGCCACCGGCATCGCCTGCGGCCTGGTCAACGGCATCCTGATCGCCTACGGCAAGCTGCCGCCGTTCATCGCGACGCTGGCCATGCTGTCGGTGGGCCGCGGTCTGTCCCTGGTCATCTCCCAGGGCTCCCCGATCGCCCTGCCCGACTCCGTCTCGCACCTCGGTGACACGCTCGGCGGCTGGCTGCCGGTGCCCGTGCTGGTCATGCTCGTCATGGGCCTGATCACGGCGTTCGTGCTGGGCCGGACCTACATCGGCCGCTCGATGTACGCGATCGGCGGCAACGAGGAGGCGGCCCGCCTGTCGGGTCTGAAGGTCAAGAAGCAGAAGCTCGCGATCTACGCGCTGTCCGGTCTGTTCGCCGCCGCCGCGGGCATCGTGCTCGCCGCCCGGCTGTCCTCCGCTCAGCCGCAGGCCGCCAACGGCTACGAGCTGGACGCGATCGCCGCCGTCGTCATCGGCGGCGCCTCGCTGGCGGGCGGCACCGGCAAGGCCTCGGGGACGCTGATCGGCGCGCTGATCCTCGCGGTGCTGCGCAACGGCCTCAACCTGCTGTCGGTGTCCGCCTTCTGGCAGCAGGTCGTCATCGGTGTCGTGATCGCGCTGGCCGTGCTGCTGGACACCGTGCGCCGCAAGGCCGGGGCGACCCCGACGGCCGCGGGCACGGGCAGCGGCGGCGGCAAGGGCAAGCAGGCGGCGACGTACGGGCTGGCGGCCGCGGTCACCGTGGCCCTGGTGGCCGCGACCTCCCTGCTGCACACCGGCTCCGGCTCCACCACCCCGAAGATGGGCCTGTCCCTGTCCACGCTGAACAACCCGTTCTTCGTGCAGATCAGGTCCGGCGCCCAGGCCGAGGCCAAGAAGCTCGGCATCGACCTGACCGTCACCGACGCCCAGAACGACGCCTCCCAGCAGGCCAACCAGCTCCAGAACTTCACCAGTTCCGACCTCGGCGCGATCATCGTCAACCCGGTGGACTCCGACGCCGCGAGCAACTCGGTCAAGGCCGCCGACAAGGCGAGCATCCCGGTGATCGCCGTCGACCGGGGCGTCAACAACGCGAAGACGGACGCCCTGGTCGCCTCCGACAACGTGGCCGGCGGCGAGCTGGCGGCCAAGACCATCGGCGAGAAGCTGGGCGGTAAGGGGAAGATCGTGATCCTCCAGGGCCAGGCGGGCACCTCCGCCGCCCGGGAGCGCGCCGCCGGCTTCGCCCAGGGCCTCAAGGCCTACCCGGGCATCGAGGTCGTGGCCCAGCAGCCCGCCGACTTCGACCGCACCAAGGGCCTGGACGTGATGTCCAACCTGCTCCAGGCGCACCCCGACGTCCAGGGCGTGATCGCCGCCAACGACGAGATGGCGCTCGGCGCGGTCAAGGCGCTGGGCTCGAAGGCCGGCAGGTCCGTGCAGGTCGTCGGCTTCGACGGCACCCCGGACGGCCTGACCGCCGTGAAGAACGGCACGCTCTACGCCTCCGTCGCGCAGCAGCCGAGCCAGCTGGGCCGGATCGCCGTGGACAACGCGCTGAAGGCGGTCCAGGGCAAGAAGGTCGAGTCGACGGTGAAGGTGCCGGTCAAGGTGGTAACGAAGGAGAACGTGGCCGGCTTCAGCGGCTGACCCTGCGGCCCGCCCCCGGCGAGGGGGCGGGCCCTGTGTGAGGAGACACATGTACGACTACGACCTCCTGGTCGTGGGGTCGGCCAACGCCGACCTGGTGATCGGCGTCGAGCGGCGGCCCGCGGCCGGGGAGACCGTGCTCGGCTCGGACCTGGCCGTCCACCCCGGCGGCAAGGGCGCCAACCAGGCGGTCGCCGCCGCCCGTCTCGGGGCCCGTACGGCCCTGCTGGCCCGGGTCGGCGACGACGCGCACGGCCGGCTGCTGCTCGACTCGCAGCGGGCGGCCGGCGTCGACCCGGTGGGCGTGCTGGTCGGCGGCGCGCCCACCGGTGTCGCGCTGATCACGGTGGACCCGTCCGGGGACAACAGCATCGTGGTCTCGCCGGGCGCCAACGGCCGGCTCACGCCCGAGGACGTCCGCGCGGCGGCCGGTCTGCTGCGGACCTCCCGGGTGGTCTCGGCGCAGCTGGAGATCCCGCTGGAGTCGGTGCTGGAAGCGGTACGGCACCTGGCGCCCGGCAGCCGTTTCGTCCTGAACCCCTCGCCGCCGCGCCCGCTGCCCGGGGAACTGCTCCGGGCCTGCGACCCGCTGATCGTCAACGAGCACGAGGCGAAGGTGATCCTCGGCGGCGAGGAGGCGGGCGACACCCCGGAGGACTGGGCGCGAGCGCTGCTCGCCCACGGCCCGCGTTCGGTGGTCGTCACCCTGGGCGCCGAGGGCGCGCTGGTGGCGTCCGCCGAGGGCACGACCCGGGTGCCGTCCGTGAAGGTGGAGGCCCTGGACACCACGGGCGCGGGCGACGCGTTCACCGCCGCCCTGGCCTGGCGGCTGGGCGCCGGGGCGTCTCTGGCCCAGGCCGCGGCCTACGCGGCCCGGGTCGGCGCGGCGGCCGTGACGAAGCGCGGCGCACAGGAGTCGTATCCGACGGCGGAGGAGGTCGACGCCCTGTGAAGAAGGCGGGCATCCTCAACCGTCACCTCTCGGGCGCGCTGGCCGAACTCGGTCACACCGACGAGGTGCTGGTGTGCGACGCGGGCATGCCGATACCGGACGGGCCACGCGTGGTGGACCTGGCGTTCCGCGCCGGAGTGCCGTCGTTCGCGGAGGTCCTGGACGGCCTGCTGGCGGAGCTGGTGGTGGAGGGCGCCACGGCGGCCGAGGAGGTACGCGGCGCCAACCGCGCACTGCTGGAGGGCCGCTTCCCGGACCTCGCCCTGGTCCCGCACGAGCGGCTGAAGGAGCTGTCCCGCGGCGCGCGTCTGGTCGTACGCACCGGTGAGGCCCGGCCGTACGCGAACGTGCTGCTGCGGTGCGGGGTGTTCTTCTGAGCCGCCCGGCACCGGGTGACCGGTCAATACGAGGGGGCCTGGTCCGTGGACCGGGCCCCCTCGGCTTTCCCCTCCTGCTTCCCCCACCTGCATCGGAGTCCTCGTGCGATCCCCCCAGATCCCCCCCGAGGAGTTCCGATGACAGGTACGACACACGGGGTGCCGGAAGGGTTGCACCGTCTCCGGGATTATTTTTCGGGGTCGCCGGGACTATTCTCCGGGCGTCCGGATCACGTGCGCCGCGAAGCGCTCCGCCGTCTCCGCCAGCACCTCGCGGCCGTCACGGGCCCACAGTCCGTCGTTGAACAGCTCGACCTCGATGGGCCCGGTGTAGCCGGCCGCCTCCACGTACCCCTTCCACTGCCGCATGTCGATGGCGCCGTCGCCGATCTGGCCACGGCCGTCGAGGACGCCGGCCGGGAGGGGGGTGGTCCAGTCGGCGAGCTGGAAGGTGTGGATGCGGCCGCCGGCGCCCGCGCGGGCGATCTGCTCGGGGGCGCGGTCGTCCCACCAGATGTGGTAGGTGTCCACGGTCACGCCGACCTGGTCGGCGGGGAAGCGTTCGGCGAGGTCGAGGGCCTGGGCGAGGGTGGAGACCACGCAGCGGTCGGCCGCGTACATGGGGTGCAGCGGCTCGATGGCGAGGCGCACGCCGCGCTCGGCCGCGTAGGGCCCGAGGACGGCGAGGGCGTCCGCGATGCGCTCGCGGGCCCCGTGCAGGTCCTTGCTGCCGGCGGGGAGTCCGCCGGAGACCAGCACCAGGGTGTCCGTGCCGAGCGTGGCGGCCTCGTCGATCGCCGCGCGGTTGTCGTCCAGCGCTCCGGCCCGCTCGGCCGGGTCGGTCGCCGTGAGGAAGCCGCCCCGGCACAGGGTGGTGACGGTCAGGCCCGCGTCCCGCACGAGCTTGGCGGCGGCCTCCACGCCGTACGCCCGCACCGGCTCGCGCCACAGGCCCACGCTCCCGACGCCCAGCTCGCGGCAGGCCTCGGCCAGTTCGGGCAGCGACAGCTGCTTCACCGTCATCTGGTTGATGGAGAAACGGGACAGTTCCTGGTCGTTCATGCGTTCACTCCGTACAGCGACAGCAGGTTCCTCATCCGGTCCTCGGCGAGTGCGGGGTCCGGGAACAGGCCGAGGCCGTCGGCGAGTTCGTAGGCGCGGACCAGGTGCGGCAGGGAGCGGGCCGAGTGCAGGCCGCCGACCATCGTGAAGTGCGACTGGTGTCCGGCGAGCCAGGCCAGGAGGACCACGCCCGTCTTGTAGAAGCGGGTGGGGGTCTGGAAGAGGTGGCGGGAGAGTTCGACCGTCGGGTCGAGCAGGGCCCGGAAGCCGGCCACATCGCCGGTGTCCAGGGTCCGTACCGCCTCGGCCGCCAGGGGACCCAGCGGGTCGAAGATGCCCAGCAGCGCGTGGCTGAAGCCCTGCTCGTCGCCGGCGATCAGCTCGGGGTAGTGGAAGTCGTCGCCGGTGTAGCAGCGCACGCCCCGCGGCAGGCGGCGGCGCAGCTCGACCTCGCGCCGGGCGTCCAGCAGGGAGATCTTCACGCCGTCCACCTTGTCGGGGTGGGCGGCGATGACCTCCAGGAAGGTGTCGGTGGCCGCGTCCAGGTCGGCCGAGCCCCAGTAGCCCTCCAGGGCCGGGTCGAACATGGGTCCGAGCCAGTGCAGGATCACCGGCTCGGCGGACTGACGCAGCAGATGGCCGTAGACCTCCAGGTAGTCGTCCGGGCCCTGGGCCGCGGCGGCGAGGGCGCGCGAGGCCATCAGGATCGCCTGGGCGCCCGCCTCCTCGACGACGGCGAGCTGCTCCTCGTAGGCGGCCCGGACCTCCTTGAGCGTGCCCGTGGCGATCTGGTCGGTGCCGACGCCGCAGGCGATGCGCCCGCCGACGGCGCGGGCCTCCGCCGCCGACCGGCGGATCAGCTCGGCCGCGCCGGCCCAGTCCAGGCCCATGCCGCGCTGCGCGGTGTCCATGGCCTCGGCCACGCCGAGGCCATGGCTCCACAGATGGCGGCGGAAGGCGAGGGTGGCGTCCCAGTCGACGGCGGCGGGCGTGTCGGGGCCGGCGTCGGCGAGCGGGTCGGCGACGACGTGCGCCGCGGAGAAGACCGTACGGGAGGTGAGCGGGGTGCCCGGGGAGATCTCCAGCGGCCGGATGCGGGGCTCGTAGGTCCGCAGCCCGCCCTGGAAGTCGGGGAGTCGGATGGTCACAGCGAGATCTCCGGTACGTCGATGCGGCGGCCCTCGGCGGCGGACCTCAGGCCAAGTTCGGCCAACTGCACGCCGCGGGCGCCGGCGAGCAGGTCCCAGTGGTAGGGGGCGTCGGCGAAGACGTGCCTGAGGAACAGCTCCCACTGGGCCTTGAAGCCGTTGTCGAACTCGGTGTTGTCGGGCACCTCCTGCCACTGGTCGCGGAAGGCCTCGGTGGCGGGGACGTCCGGGTTCCACACCGGCTTGGGGGTGGCCGAACGGTGCTGGACGCGGCACCGGCGCAGGCCCGCGACGGCGGATCCCTCGGTGCCGTCCACCTGGAACTCCACCAGCTCGTCGCGGTTGACGCGGACCGCCCAGGAGGAGTTGATCTGGGCGATCGTGCCGCCGTCGAGCTCGAAGATGCCGTAGGCGGCGTCGTCGGCGGTCGCGTCGTAGGGCTTGCCGTTCTCGTCCCAGCGCTGGGGGATGTGGGTGGCGGTGAGCGCCTGGACGGAGGTCACGCGGCCGAACAGCTCGTGCAGGACGTACTCCCAGTGCGGGAACATGTCCACGACGATGCCGCCGCCGTCCTCGGCGCGGTAGTTCCAGGAGGGGCGCTGGGCCTCCTGCCAGTCGCCCTCGAAGACCCAGTAGCCGAACTCGCCGCGCACGGACAGGATCCGGCCGAAGAAGCCGCCGTCGATCAGGCGCTTCAGCTTCATGAGGCCCGGCAGGAAGATCTTGTCCTGGACGACGCCGTGCTTGATGCCCTTCTCCTGGGCGAGCCGGGCGAGTTCGAGGGCGCCGTCCAGGCCGGTGGCGGACGGCTTCTCGGTGTAGACGTGCTTGCCGGCGGCGATCGCCTTGCGGATCGCCTCCTCGCGGGCCGAGGTGACCTGGGCGTCGAAGTAGACGTCGACGGACGGGTCGGCGAGGACCGCGTCCAGGTCCGTCGAGAAGTGCTCCAGGCCGTGCTTCTCGGCGAGCGCCTCGAGCGCGTGCTCGCGCCGGCCGACCAGGACCGGTTCCGGCCACAGCACGGTGCCGTCGCCGAGGTCGAGTCCGCCCTGCTCGCGCAGGGCGAGGATCGAGCGGACCAGGTGCTGGCGGTAGCCCATGCGCCCGGTCACGCCGTTCATGGCGATCCGCACCGTCTTGCGTGTCACGTCAGTCCCTCCGTACGCCGTCGCGTGCCGCGTGGGCCCCAGCGGTCTTCCTGGCAAGCTTGGCAGCAAGCGCTTTCTATGCACTGAGAAGCTAACCTCTCCGCAGTGGTGGGGACAAGAGCCCGCGCGGACCGTCTTGTTCGAGGGGGCGAACAGGCGGTTGGATACGCCCGACGAGATGCGCGACCGGAGGACGACGACATGACGGTGACCCTGGCGGACGTGGCGGCCCGCGCCCAGGTCTCGCCCGCGACGGTGTCGCGCGTGCTGAACGGCAACTACCCGGTGGCCGCCTCCACCCGGGAGCGGGTCCTGAAGGCCGTCGACGAGCTGGACTACGTGCTCAACGGGCCCGCCAGCTCCCTCGCCGCGGCCACCTCCGACCTGGTCGGCATCCTGGTGAACGACATCGCCGACCCGTTCTTCGGGATCATCGCGAGCGCGATCCAGTCCGAGATCGGCGGTCCCGGGGGCCGGGCGGGCGGGGAGAGGCTGGCGGTTGTCTGCAACACGGGCGGCTCACCGGAGCGCGAGCTGACCTACCTGACCCTGCTGCAACGGCAGCGGGCCGCGGCCGTCGTCCTGACCGGCGGGGCCGTGGAGGAGGGACCGCACGCGGCGGCCATCGCGGCGAAGCTGCGCAAGCTGGCCGACGCCGGCACCCGGGTGGTGCTGTGCGGCCGGCCCCCCGTGCCGGACGCCCGGACCATCGCCCTCACCTTCGACAACCGCGGCGGGGCACGGCAGCTGACCGAGCACCTGATCGGCCTCGGCCACCGGCGCCTCGGCTACATCGCGGGACCGGAGGAGCGGACGACCACCCGCCACCGCCTGGAGGGACACCGCGAGGCGCTGGCGGCGGCCGGTGTGGAGGAGGACCCGCGCTGGACGGTGCACGGCCGCTACGACCGCCGCTCCGGCTACGAGGCCACGCTGGAACTCCTGCGCCGCGACCCCACGCTCACGGCGGTCGTCGCCGCCAACGACTCCGTGGCGCTGGGCGCGTGCGCGGCCCTGCGCGAGTCCGGGATGCGCATCCCGGAGGACGTCTCGGTGGCGGGCTTCGACGACCTCCCGTTCAGCGTCGACGCGGTGCCCTCCCTCACCACGGTCCGCCTCCCCCTCACGGACGCGGGCGCCCGCGCCGGCCGCATCGCCATGGGCCGCGAGGACCCCCCGCCCGGCGGAATCGCCACGGTCCGGGGCGAGCTGATGGTGCGGGGCTCGTCGGGGGTACCCCGAAGCTGACCCGGGCGGGCGACCGACGCGGGGCGCGGGGCTCACTCGGGTGCGAGCGCCCGCGCGCAGGCGCCGGCAAGTGCGGGGACGAGGGCACGCTCGGGCGCGCGGGCCGGGGTGCGCGTCGCGGGGAGCGCGGGACGGAGGTTCTGCGCGCTCAGGCGCGGGCGCGTGAGGTGGGTGTGTGGCCTGGTCGAGAGCCGAGGCCGGGGGCCGAGCCGAGAGCCGAGGCCGGGGGCCGAGCCGAGAGCCGAGGCCAGGGGGCGGAGCCGGGGCCGGGACCGGGGCGGGGCCGAGAGCCGAGGCCGGGAGCCGGGCCAGAGCCGACGCCGGGGCCGACGCCGGGGCCGGGACCGGGGCGGAGAACCGACGCCGGAGGCCGAGGCAGAGCCGACGCCGGGGCCAGGGCCGGGGCGGAAAGCCGACGCTGGGGCCGAGCCAAGGCCGACGCCGGGGGCCGGGCCAGAGCCGGGGCCGGGACCGGGGCCAGGGCGCAGAGCCGACGCCGCGGGCCGGGCCAGAGCCGACGCCAGGGCCGGGGCGGAAAGCCGACGCCGGGAGCCGGGCCAGAGCCGGGACGGGGCCGAGAGCCGAGGCCGGGAGCCGGGCCAGAGCCGGGGCCGGGCCGAGAGCCGAGGCCGGGAGCCGGGCCGGAGCCGGGACCAGGGCCGAGAGCCGACGCCGGAGGCCGGGCCAGAGCCGAGGCCGGGACCGGGGCCGAAAGCCGACGCCGGGAGCCGAGCCAAAGCCGACGCCGGGACCGGGGCCGAAAGCCGACGCCGGGAGCCGAGCCAAAGCCGACGCCGGGACCGGGGCCGAAAGCCGACGCCGGGACCGGGGCCGGGGCACAGAGCCCACGCCCCGGGCCGAGCCAGAACCGACGCCGGAGCCGGGCCGGAGCCGGGGCCGGGGTCGGGGCGGAGCCGGGGCCGGGGTCGGGGCGGAGAGCCGACGCCGGGGGACCAGGGGCGGGGGTGGAGGCCGGGGCCAAGGCCGGGGGCCGGGGTGTGCGGAGTCTGTGTCGCGGGGTTGGGGAAAGACGAGGTCGGATGGTGGCGGCCGTGGCGCGAATCCTCCATTCGTCCTCCCGTCGCGGGCGTGTGGGGCGGGTGGGCGCGGGTAGGGTCGCGGGGTATGAAGCTGGCGTTCTCCACGCTCGGGGTTCCCGGGCTGTCCGTGCCGGATGTGGTGCGGCTGGCCGCCTCGTGCGGGTATCACGGTGTCGAGCTGCGCGCCCATCCCGAGGAACCCGTGCATCCCGGGATCGGGTCCGCGGAGCGGGCCGAAGTGGCTGAGGCCTTTTCGGCGGGCGGGGTGGAGATCCTGGGGGTCGCGGGGTACGCGCGGGTCGCCGCGCCCGGTGACGACGACGCCGTACTGCGTGAGGTCCGCGGACTCGTCGAGCTGGCAAGGGACTTGGGCGCGCCCTTCGTGCGGGTCTTCCCGGGGGGCGATCCGGGGCGGCCGCGCGAGGAGGCGGACGCCGTCGCCGCGCGGCGGATGGCCGCCGCCGCCGAGTACGCCGCCGAGGCCGGGGTCCGCGTCCTGCTGGAGACGCACGACTCGCACCGCACCGGTGCCGACGCCCTCCGCGTCCTCGGCCCGGTCGGTCACCGCGCCGCCGGTGCCCTGTGGGACGTGATGCACACCTGGCTGGGCGGCGAGCAGCCCTCGGACACCTTTGCCGCGCTCTCCCCGTATCTCGGATACGTGCAGGTCAAGGACATCGCGTCGGTCGAGGACACCACGCCGCTGCCCCTGGGGACGGGGGTGCTGCCCCTCGCCGAGTGCGTGGACGTGCTCTCCCGCGGCGGCTGGGACGGCTGGCTGTGCTGGGAGTACGAGAAGCGGTGGTACGAGGCGGCGGCCCCGCTGCCCGAGCTGCTCGGCCCCGGCCGGGAGCATCTGGCCCGGCTGCTCAACGAGTCGGCGTAGCCTCGCGCGTCGGCCCGGCCTCGCTCCGCCCGGCCCTCCGGGCCGCCTCGCGCACCCTCGCCTCCAGGCGCGCCCTGGCCTGCGGCCAGTCCGCCGCCGTGATCGAGAAGATCGCGGAGTCCCGCAGCCGATCGTCCTCCCCCGGCGCCCAGGAGCGGGACCAGTTGCGCAGCACGCCCTCGAAGCGGGCGCCGACGCTCTCGATCGCGGCCCGGGAACGGCTGTTGCGGGCGTCCGTCTTGAGGTCGACGCGGGAGACCCGCCACTCCTCGAAGGCGTGCCGGAACAGCAGGTACTTCGCCTCGGCGTTCACACCGGTGCCCTGCGCCGAGCGGGCGAGCCAGGTGAAGCCCACCTCCACGGCGTCCAGCCGGTCCTCCGTCCGCCAGCAGCGCGGCTCCCAGTACGCCGTTGCGCCGACCACCCGTCCGGTGGCCAGGGAGATCTGCGCGTAGGGCGCGAGCCGGCCGGTGGCCGCGCGGGCGAGCTGGGCGTCGATGTAGTCCGCGACCTCGTGGGTCCGGGGCACCCAGGTGTACGCGTACGTGTCCCGGTCCTCCTCCGCAGCCTTGGCCAGCTCGGCCGCGTGCCGGTGCTCCAGCGGCTCCAGCCGCACGAGCCCGCCCTGGAGAACCGGCCCCTTCAAGATGTACGTCACGGCGGGAGTCTGGCGCACCGGTCCGGTGGCGTCGAACGGATTTCCCTCCGCCTGTGGTCATCGCACGGTCAAGGGATGGCCAGTCGGCGGCCAAATGGCCGTACGGGTTGCGCATGCGACCGGTCCCCCGTTCCGACATAGCCGGATTTGCTCCTTCGCACGCTCGTTACTGTGACGGCGCCCGGACGACCGACCGCGCCGGGCGGCGAACGGCGAGCGGCGCACAGCGGGGAGGAGAGCAAGCGGTGGAGGTGCCCATACGGTCGCGGCTCTACGACTACTACGACTCCGTCGAACACGTCGGGCCGCAGCCGCCGCCCGACGTGTCGCCGCAGGCGGCGGAGCCCCGTCGCTCGCGGCTTCTCGACTACGTCGAGGCTCAGCCGCCCGCCCCTCGGGCCGCCGCCGGACCTCCTGGTCCCCGGCCCGGCGTTCCGCCGTACCACACGCCCGTGTTCGTGCCGGCCCATCCCCGGTACGTCGCGGCGGAGGACGGCGCGGGCCGCCGCGTCCGCGTGCCGTTCGTCGCCTGCGAACTCTTCGCGGATGTGACGAACGGCACCGTCGCCTTCGCCTTCACCACGCTGGACAGGCTGGTGGCCGCGCTGGGCGAGGCCCAGCCGTGGGTCGCCGCCTCGATCGGGCCGCTGGCCGAGGGGATGCGCGAGCACGGCGCGACCGTGCTCCTCGATCCCCGGATCGCCCCGCGTCACCCCAACTGGCGGCCGCAGGACCTGGCCGCGTACGCGCGAAAGGTGCGCTGATGCCGGCGGACTTCAAGGCGGTCATGAGTGACCTCACCTCGATGGCCAAGACCTTCCACGACCAGGCCCGCGCCTACCGGGAGTTGCGCCCGAGCGTCACCCCGCCCGTCGCCGACGGCGGCGACGGCGGGCTGGACTCGGCCGTCAAGGAGGTCGCCCACCTCATCTCCGCCCTGCACCTCGGCTTCGCCGACCGGCTGGACGACCACGGCGACCTGGTCGCGAGGTCCCGCGACTCCTTCCGGCGGCACGACATCGATGTGCACGGTCTCTTCGAGGATCTGATGGTGGGTGACGGCTGATGGGTGACAGCTGGGTCGGCGGTGACATCGGCGGGCTGCGCACGATGGCCGACACGTACAAGAACGCGAAGAATCATCTGGAGGAGGTCGTCCGGCCGGTCAGCGGCGAGGTCGAGCGGCTGGTGGGCGACGCCCGGTGGAAGGGCGACGCGGCCGAGACCTTCCGTGGCCGCTGGAGCGAGGACGCGCTGACGGCCGGCGCGTTCGCGCAGCTCGTCCATGACGCGGGCGACATCCTCGGCACGCTCGCCGACGCGCTCTCCGGCTGCGAGCGGGCCCTGCAGAACGCCGAACACACCGCAGTGCGCAAGGGCGTGCCGATGGGCGACAAGGGCGTGCCACGGCAGTTGGTGACGGCCGATCCGCCCAGCGCCGAGGACCACAGGGCGATCTCCGCTATGACCGAGTACGCCAAGGTCCGCACCGAGATCCTGCACACCGCGCAGCACGCGCGGCTGGTCGCGGCGGACAGGCTGCGGGCGTTGTACGCGCAGGTCACCGATCCCGTCTCGCCCGGCGACAAGATCACTCTGGCCGACATGCTGCGCGGGCTGTACGCCGCCGAGGCCGAGGACACCCGGGCCGGCGGCAAGGCGGCCCGGAAGCTGATCGACGAGGCCAGGGCCGAGGAACAGGCCGCGAAGAAGGAACTCCGCGCGGAACGCAAGGCGTACCAGAAGGCGGGCAAGGCCCTTCCCAAGGATCTCCCGGCCAAGGGCGCCTACCGCGACGCGATCGCCCGGGTCGAGGCGCTCGAGGAGGACATCGCCGGCGCCGAACGCGGGAGCAGCGCCCTGCCCTACGACCGCCAGCTCAACGTGAAACTGGCCGATGCCGCGGACGCGCTGCGCCTGGGCAGGAGCCTGGAGGACCTGCCGGACTTCCTCAAGGAGATCCCGGTCCTGGACGTGGCCGCGGCCGGGGCCTGCGGGGTGCTGGAGGCGTCCGACGACCATGACAAGGGCTGGTCCTGGCAGCACTCCCTGGTCGTCGACGGCGGGGCGAACCTGGGCGGGCTGGCCGCCGGTGCGGCGGTCACCGCGGGCGTGGTGGCCGCGGCTCCCTTCGAGCTGAGCGCGGGTGTGGTGGCCGGGGTCGGCGTCGTCGCGGCGGTCGGTGCGACCAGCATCCTCGACCACTCCTTCCACGAGCACTGGAGCGAGGACATCCACGAGCACGGTGTGGTCGGCGGTGTGCTCCACGGCTCCGGACACGTCCTGTCGGAGACCGGGGACGACTTCGAGCGATACGGGAAGGACATCTGGCACGGTGTCACGAGCATCTTCTGAGACCGCCGGCTCGGCGGCGCCCGCCCGGCTCCCGTCCCTGCCGGGGCTGGGCACCAGTTGGTACGAACGCGGGGCCGGCTACTGGCTGCGCCGCGTCCGTACGGCAGTCCTTCTCCTCGCCGTGATGGCCCTGCTCTGCTTCGCGTCGATCTCCCTGTACCAGGGGTTCCGCACCGTGCTGCCCGCGGGCGGGCGTCCGGTGGCGGACTGGGCGCAGGTGGCCGCCTCCTGCGCGGCGCTGGTCTGGGGGTGGGTGGTGCAGCGCCGGGACCACGCGCGGAAACTCCAGGACCCGCCCACTCCCGAGGAGTTCCGGGCCCGCAAGCGCGCGGAGGTCCGCGGTTCGGTGAAGTGGGGTGTCGCCGGCCGGGGTCTCCTGGCGCTGGCGGCACCCGTCATGCCGGCCTTCGCCGCCTGGTGCGTCGGCTGGGCGCTGGCGACGCTCACCGTCCGCGAGTACCCGAGCGAGGTGGGCGCCCGGCGGGCGCTGGCGGGACAGTGAGATCCGGTGGGGTGCCGAGTACGTCCTCGGCGGTCCGAGCAGGCCCGTCGGCGCCCGCGCCCGGCTCCCGCTCCCGGCTCGGGGTCCGTGTCGTGTGCGGGTTGCTGCTGGTCACCGGCCTGGCGCTGCTCGGCGTCGGGGCTCGCGACGCCGCCTACGCCACGCGCCTCGCCGGGACTCCGGGGACCTTCCGGGTGCTCTACGCCGACCGCGCCTACGGCGACGGACGGAGCAGCGGCGGCTTCCGCATGGTCTGGCACGGCACCTTCACCTCGGCCGACGGCAGGGTGACGGACGACGACGCCGTACTGCGGGACGAGTCCGACGGCCACCGGCCGAACGCGCGTCTCCCCGTCACCCGGGCCGGCGCGGGCACGTACTACACCGCCCGGCCGAACTACGCCCTCGGTTGGCTGACCCTGGCGCTGGCGGGAGGCAGTCTCGTCGCCACGGCCTTCCCCCTCCTCCGCTTCGGCGGGGCGTACCGGCACCCGGGCCGTCCCGGGCCACGCCGGTTCCGGACGGGTCTGCGGGTGGCCTGGGGGTGCACCGCCGCGTGCGGGGCGGTGGCGCTCCTCGCGGCGGTGGTGGCCTGACGCGGTGACGGTCCGACCCGGCCGCCACCGCGCCCGGGGCGCCGGTGGCGGCGGGGCGCGGTGGCGCCCGGGGCGCCGGTCCTCACATGTTGATCATGTGACCCGCCAGGCCGTGGATCGCCTCCTTGACCGCCTCGCCGAGTGTGGGGTGGGCGTGGACGTTGCGGGCGACCTCGTGGACGGTCAGGTCCCACTGCTGGGCCAGGGTGAGTTCCGGCAGCAGTTCGGTGACCTCGGGGCCGATGAGGTGGGCGCCGAGGAGTTCGCCGTGCTGTCCGTCGCTGATGACCTTCACGAAGCCGACGGCGTGGCCCAGTCCGTGGGCCTTGCCGTTGGCGCTGAAGGGGAACTTGACGACCTTGACGTCGAACCCGCGCTCGCGCGCCTGGGCCTCGGTCCAGCCGAAGCTGGCGACCTGCGGCTGGCAGTAGGTGGCCCGCGGGATCATGACGTAGTCCAGCTCCATGGTCTCCGCGTCCGCGATGGTCTCGGCGGCCACGATGCCCATGGCCTCGGCGGCGTGGGCCAGCATCAGCTTGGCGGTGACGTCACCGATCGCGAAGATGTGCGGCACGTTCGTACGGCAGCGGCCGTCGACGTCGACGGCGCCGCGCTCGGTGAGACGGACACCGGTGTTCTCCAGGCCGTATCCCTGGACGTTCGGCGCGAAGCCGATGGCCTGGAGGACCTTGTCCGTCTCCAGGACCCGGCGGTCACCGCCCTTGTTCACCGTCACCCGGACCCGCTCGCCGGAGTCGTCGATGGCCTCCACGGCGGTGCCCGTGAGGACGTCGATGCCGAGCTTGCGGTAGTGCCGGGCGAGTTCCTTGGAGACCTCCTCGTCCTCCAGCGGGACCATGCGGTCGAGGAACTCCACGATGGTCACGTCCACGCCGTAGCTGCGCAGCACGTACGCGAACTCGACGCCGATCGCGCCGGCACCGGCGATGACGATGCTGTCCGGCAGCGTCTCGCTGAGGATCTGGCTCTCGAAGGTGACCACCCGGTCCGACAGCGAGGTGCCGGGCAGCAGCCGCGGGCTGGCGCCGGCCGCGATGATGCAGTGGTCGAAGGTCACGGTCTCGGTGCCGCCGTCGGAGCGGGTCACGACCAGGGTGTGGTCGTCGGTGAAGGTGCCGCGGCCGTCGAACTGGGTGATGGCGTTCTTCTTCATCAGATAGTGAACGCCCTTCACCCTGCCGTCCGCGACCTTGCGGCTGCGCTGGTAGGCGGGCCCGTAGTCGGCCGAGACGTCGTCGCCCACGGCGATGCCGTAGGACTTGGCCTCGTTCTGGACGAACTGGACCATCTCGGCGTTGCGGAGCAGGGCCTTGGAGGGGATGCAGCCGACGTTGAGGCACACCCCTCCCCAGTAACGCTCCTCCACGACCGCGGTGGTGAGGCCGAGCTGAGCGCTGCGTACTGCGGCGGTGTAGCCGCCGGGACCTGCTCCCAGGACAAGAACGTCGAAGTGTTGGCTCACAAGGCCACCTTCGTCCGAACCGGACGGACCTACAACCGGGATGCCTCGCCACCCGCTGTGACCTTGCCCTCACCGATCACCGCGGGGGCCGTCGCGGCGGCCCCGGGCCGGCGGCGGCTCGGCGCGAGCGAGGTCAGCGCCACCCCGCCGACCAGCAGTGCCGCCGCGCACCAGCGCAGGCCGGTGACCGGCTCGCCGAGGAACAGGCCCGCGGAGGACATGCCGAACACCGGGACGAGGAGGGAGAAGGGGGCGACCGTGGAGGCGGGGTGGCGGCGCAGCAGCAGGCCCCACGCGCCGAAGCCGAACACCGTGGTGACCCAGGCGACGTACAGGACGGTGGCCGCGCCCTGCCAGTCCAGGGCGCGCAGCGCGGCCAGGTCGCGTGCGGGGCCCTCGGTCAGCAGGGAGAGGCCGAGCAGCGGCAGGACCGGGACGGTGCTGACCCAGACCATGAAGTTCAGGGCGTCCGGCGGGGCCGCCTTGCGGGTCAGCACGTTCGAGGCGCCCCAGCAGGCCGCCGCCGCGATCACCAGGGCGAAGGCGCCGAGGGGGCCCGAGGTGCCCTCGTCCACGGCGGCCAGGGCGATCCCGGCGAGTGCCACGCCCATGCCCACCAGCCGCAGCCGGGTGGGCCGTTCACCCAGTGCCGCGAACGCGAACAGGGCGGTGAAGACCGCCTGGATCTGGAGGACCAGCGAGGACAGCCCGGCCGGCATGCCGGCGTCCATCCCCACGAACAGCAACCCGAACTTGGCGACCCCGAGGACCAGTCCCACCGCCACGATCCACTTCCAGGCCACCTTCGGCCGGCCCACGAAGAGGACGGCGGGCAGCGCGGCGGCCAGGAAGCGCAGCGCGGAGAACAGCAGCGGCGGGAAGTGGCCGAGGCCGACCTCGATGACGGTGAAGTTCACGCCCCAGACGGCGGTGACGAGGACGGCGAGAAGCACATGAGGCGGTCGCATGCGTCGAGGATCACTCGCACCGACCGTGAAGCACCAGCGATGATTGCTGCACTGTTGAATGAAGGATCGCTAATCGGTTGTGGGCGCCCGCCGTCTCGCTCACCGATTCATCCGGCCCCGGGAGGAACCGTGCTCGATCTCCAGCGTCTGCGCGCCCTGCACGCCGTGTCCGTGCACGGGACCGTCGGCGCGGCCGCCACCGCGCTCGGCTACACCTCCTCCGCCGTGTCCCAGCAGATCGCCAAGCTGGAGCGGGAGACCAGGACGGTGCTGCTGGAGCGCGAGGGACGCGGGGTGCGGCTCACCGACGAGGCGCACCAGCTGGTCGCGGCGGCACGGGAGTTGCTGGCGATCGTGGAGCGGGCGGAGACCGAGCTGGAGGAGCGGCGCGGGGTGCCGGCCGGGCGGCTGACGATCGCGGCGTTCGCCTCGGCGGCGCGGGGGCTGCTGCCGCCCGTGCTGGCGGATCTCGCCCGGCGGCATCCCGCGCTGGACGCCCGGCTCAGCGAGGTCGACCCGCATCTGTCGGTGGACCTGGTCGCCAAGGGCGCCGTCGACCTCGCCGTCGCGCACGACTGGGACATCGCGCCGCTGCCCGCGCCGGCCGGGGTGGAGCCGGCGGTCATCGGCGACGACCTGTGCGACCTGCTGGTGCCGGTCGGGCATCCGTTCGCGGGCCGGACGGCGGTGCGGCGCTCCGAACTGGGCGGAGAGCGGTGGATCTGCCAGCCGCCGGGCCGGGTCTGCCACGACTGGCTGCTGCGCACCCTGCGCGCGGCCGGTCACGAGCCGGACGTCGTCCACCAGGCCGAGGAGAACCCGACGCTGGTCGCCCTGGTCGCCGCCGGACTCGGTGTCGCGCTCATCCCGCGCCTGGGTCGCGGTCCGCTGCCGGAGGGCGTCGTCGAGGTCCCCCTGGACCCCATGCCGGTGCGCCGCCTGTACGCGCTGTGGCGCACCGGCGCCGCCCGCCGCCCGGCCATCGCGGAGACGGTCCGCACCCTGCGCGACCACTGGCCGGCGGTCGCGTCCCACGGCTGAGGGGCCCCGGGCGGGAACCCCCGCGGGCTCGCGCACGTCCCATCGGCACGGCGCCGGACGAGTCCGCGCGGTGCGGTGTCGGCCCTCGCTGCCGGGCGACCGCCGACCACCCTCTCCTCCGCACCGCGCCCGGTGGCCCGCCGTCATCGGCGCTCCCCCCTCCCGCAGCGCCGGTGACGGCCCCTCACCTCGCGTGCCGGTGCTGCGCGTTCCCTTGACTGGCAGAAACTTCCCGGATATTGGTGACTCCTCGGAAGTTTCCTTCAAGCGACTCAGCCGACTCTCCAGCGGAACTCCTCCGGAAGGAGCGCACGTGCACGACGCCAGCACGGACGACCCGGGAAGACCGGGACACCCCGCACGCCCCTCCCGACGTACCGTCCTCGCCGCCACCGCCGGTCTCACCGCGGCCCTCGCGGTCCAGGGCACCGGCACCGCCCACGCCGCATCCCGCGACGACAAGAAGCTGCGCGCCCTCATCTCCCGGATGACGCTGGAGGAGAAGGTCGGCCAGCTCTTCGTGATGCGGGTCTACGGCGCCTCGGCCACCGACCCCGACCAGGCCGACATCGACGCCAACCTCAAGGAGATCGGCGTCCGCACCGCCGCCGAGCTGATCGCCAAGTACCGCGTCGGCGGCATCATCTACTTCGCCTGGGCCCACAACACCCATGACCCCCAGCAGATCGCCGATCTGTCCAACGGGATCCAGCGGGCCTCCCTCGAACAGCCGCGCGGCCTGCCGTTGCTCGTCGCCACCGACCAGGAGCACGGCATCGTCTGCCGCGTCGGCAAGCCCGCCACACTCTTCCCGGGCGCCATGGCGATCGGCGCCGGCGGCTCCACCGCCGACGCCCGCACCCTCGGCCGGATCTCCGGCGCCGAGCTGCGCGCCATGGGCATCAACCAGGACTACTCCCCCGACTCCGACGTCAACGTCAACCCGGCCAACCCGGTCATCGGCGTACGGTCCTTCGGGGCCGACCCGGAGGCCGTGGGCCGGCTGGTGGCGGCGGAGGTGCGGGGCTATCAGGGCTCCCGGGTGGCGGCGACCGCCAAGCACTTCCCCGGGCACGGCGACACCGCCACCGACAGCCACTACGGCTTCCCGGTCATCACCCACAGCCGCGAGGTGTGGGAGCAGCTGGACGCCGTGCCGTTCCGGGCCGGGATCCGGGCCGGTATCGACTCGATCATGACGGCGCACATCCAGTTCCCCGCGCTCGACGACTCCGGCGACCCGGCCACCCTCTCCCACCCGATCCTCACCGGCATCCTGCGCGGCGAGCTCGGCTACGACGGCGTCGTGATCACCGACTCCCTCGGCATGGAGGGCGTCCGCACCAAGTACGGCGACGACCGGGTTCCGGTCCTGGCGCTGAAGGCGGGCGTGGACCAGCTGCTCAACCCGCCCTCCCTGGACGTCGCCTGGAACGCGGTCCTGGCGGCCGTGCACAGCGGGGAGCTGACCGAGGCCCGGCTCGACGAATCGATCCTGCGCATCCTGCGGCTGAAGGCGAAGCTGGGCCTGTTCGACGAGGCCTACACCACCCAGGCCCGCGTCAGCCGCACGGTCGGCACCCGGGAGCACCTGGCCGCGGCCGACCGCATCGCCGAGCGGACGACCACGCTGCTGGTCAACGAGGGCGGTCTGCTGCCGCTGTCGCGACGCAGCCACAACAAGGTCCTCGTCGTCGGCGCCGATCCGGCCTCCCCGTCGGGCACCACGGGGCCGCCCACCGGCGTGCTCGCGGCCGCGCTGACCGAACTGGGCTTCACGGCCACCGCGCTGTCCACCGGCACCGCCCCGTCCGCGGCGACCATCGACAAGGCGGTGGCGGCAGCGGCGGACGCGGACGCCGTGGTGGTCGGGACGTACAACGTCACGGCGAGCAGCACGCAGAAGACGCTGGTGGAGCGGCTGGTGGCGACGGGCAGGCCGGTGATCGCGGTCGCCGTCCGCAACCCGTACGACGTCGCCCAGCTCCCCTCCGTGCCCGCCTTCCTCGCGGCCTACTCCTGGACCGACGTGGAAGTGCGCGCCGCCGCCCGTGTGATCGCC
>NZ_JBEXZD010000079.1:0-39160 GCF_040628575.1 Streptomyces sp. NPDC006393 | reverse complement strand
TCGTTCTCCTTGCCGAACGAAAGCTCGACGGCCTGCCCTTCGTCCTCGGTATCGCCAACATCGACATCGACATGCCAGTGAGTGTGATGGCGCGTTTTCCCGCCGCACAGCGGTACGACGGCTGAGCCCGTCCGGTACACGTGGGCTGCGCCGCCGGCCCACGTGTACCCCGAATGCGTCGCGCTCGGTGAGCGACACCTCGGTGCGGCCGCGATCCACGGCGACGCTCAATGGAGTCAGCCACGAACGACGCACGGTGCCGGGGCGAGTATCGCGTCCTGATCCATTCGTCCTGTCCGTCCTCCTGGATTGGATGATCAGATGTTGTAGACGCTTCCGTCCCTGGTCACCGAGGTGGCGGCTCTGGGGGGTGACTGGATGCGCAACATGGTGACCGTCGAGGTGTGGGATCCCTCGTACCGGTGCTTCGACGTTCCCCTGTCGGAGGTCGCGGACGTGTGCCGGTCGATTCCGCTGGACGCGTCCCTCGGGCTGACCCTGGGCGACGGTGAGGACGACTGCGTCATCGTGACGGTGGAGCCGGATTTCTCCACGGTCACGGCACTGCGCGACCGGACGTTCTACAACCTGCAACTCGTCGACGATCCCGACCAGGTGGAGATCATGGTCGCCGGGGAGGAGATCCACTGGCCGCAGGGGTGCATCCTCCCTCGGGAGACGGGGATCCAGGTCCTCCTGGAGGCCGCGGACCGCGACCAGATGTGGTCCAGGCACACCTGGGTCGAACAGTGAGGTTCTCTCGCTCCGACCTCTCGGGGTGGTGACCCGAGTCCTGTAAGGCCGCTCCCAGGCGTCTCGGACCCCTGGGAGCGGCCTCCGGCTTTTCGTGGAGCAGCTGATGGTGCCGCTCAGTCGCGGAACCCGGCGTGGCCGCCGGCCTCGAGAGCTTCGACGAAGGCCCTGAATCTCGACATCGAAGGCGCATGCCACAACGCCGTCTTGTCCGCATTCGCCGCGGATTGATCAGAGGTGGGCATGCCATCAGGAGCTCACCTCGCTCATTGAGTCAGCCGTCTTCGGCGAACTGCCACAGATGTACGGTCGTGCGGTCCTCGGAGACCGTGTACCAGGTGCCATTGCCTGCGGTGCGGGCAGGCCCGGTGACGGGGAAGGGGTAGACGATCTCGCCGCGCAGGGTCATGCCACGCGGGTCGACCAGCCAGTGGCGGACAGTGCCGTGGCGGGCGTCGCACTCGGAGGTTCCGGCGACGACGGTTTCCTCGTCCACGAAAGCGGCGTCGTAGTCCCAGTGCACCCTGTCCCCGCCGGTGCTGCCCGGGTGTTCCGGCACGTTGTCCTCGGCGTCCAGTTCCCGCAGCACAGAGCCGTTCCCGACCTCGTGGAGGGCGAGGGACCACTGTCCGACGTCGACGGTGAGGAGGTGGCGGCCCGAGGGGCTTACCCCGAGGAGGACACACTCGGTGTCGATCTGCCCGGTGGTCAGCTGCCGGCCGTCCCTGCGTCCCCACAGCGCCGGTGATCCCTCCTCGCCCTCACCGATGCTCAGCCCCATCTGTGCGGGGTCCGGGTGCGGCGTGTGCTCGGAGCCCGAGGCCACGGTCGCGGTGTCCGCCCATGCCAGGACCTCTCCGCTTCTGGCGTCCAGGACCGTCCACCGTTCCTGTTCGTCCTCCGCGTCCTCGTCGTTGCCCAAGGGGCCGAGGACATGCGCCCAGACGAGTCTGCCGTCGGGGGAGACGGCGGCCGAGCCGCTGTCGGAGGAGAAGTGGTCCTCGTCCCGGGCGTACTCGTCGAAGGATCCGTGCGTCTGGGAGCAGTCGCCGCTCCAGCAGCTGTGCGGCATCTCCCACCGGGTCGTGCCGGTCGCCTCCACCGACCGCACCGCGTGCAGGCCGGCGAACACCGCCGCGTCCCGTTCCGGCGACACCGTCGCCGTGCCGAAGCGGCGCGGCCAGGGTGCCGGGAAGCGGACCTCGTGCGCGCGGTCCGTGCGGGGCAGGTCCAGGGCCAGGGCCACCAGTTCGGTGTCACCGCGCTGTACGAGCAGCCTGCGGCCGGGCCAGTGCAGCACCTGCGGAGCATCCGCCGATTCCGGTGGCAGAGGTGCGGGGATCGTGGTGACGAGACGGGCGGCGATGGTCACCGTGAGTCGGAGGTCCGCTTGAGGGCGTCGAGGAAGGCGCCGAACGCTCCGGTCGGGAAGGTGAGGGTGGCCCTGGCGGGGGCTTTGGAGTCGCGGACGGCTATGTGGGCGGGGCGGTGCGCGATCTCCACGCAGGCGTTGCCGTCGCCGCCGCCGGAGTAGGAGGACTTCCGCCAGTTGTCAGGGGTGGCCATCGGGATGCCTCACAGATCTTTCGTCAGCCTGTGGATGAGGTCACGCGACCGCGCGGGTTCGAGTGACACGGCCTCTACTCTACGGAAGAGTGTTCGGAATACGCCGAGTTGCGCCTCGGAGTCGATGAATGCCGTGCCGTGCGGGCCATCGCGTACCACGGTGTCCAACTTGGGGACGGCGTCACCTGCATACACCATGGCGGCGGCTGCGTCGGTAAAGTCGTCCAGCTCGAAGGGGATGACGCGCACCGTGACATGGTCCGCCTCCGAGAGTTCCAGGATGCGTGCAAGCTGAGCTCGGAAGGCGGCGCGGCCACCGACCCGGATGCGCAACGCCGCTTCATGGACGAGCGCCTCGTACGGGACAGGCGACGTTCCCTCGATGATCACGCGCCGCTGCATGCGATGACGTACCCGCAAATCCAGCTCGCCGCCCGGTGGTTGGGGGATCCGGGTTGCGAAGAGTGATCGTGCGTAGTCCTCGGTCTGAAGAAGACCTGGGATGTGCAGGAAGTCGACGTCCCATCGATATGTGGCGTGGTGCTCCAACTCGGACAGGTCCAAGAACGAGGTGGGCAGTTGCCCCCGGTACTCCTCCCACCAGCCACGTGTCCGATCCGTCGCCATCGCCGCAAGAGCGTCGATGAGCGCGTCGTCCGTGCAGGCGTAGTGAGCGGCGAGTCTGCGCAGCCGCTCCTCGCTCACGCCTGAGACGGCGGATTCGATCTGGCTCATCTGGACGGAGTTCACGCCGAGCAGGTTCGCAGCCTCGGTGGCCTTCAACCCGGCTGCTTCGCGCAACTTGCGCAGCTCCGCACCCAGTCGGACCTGGCGTGCCGTGGGGTGCCGTCGTGCCGGCACGGCGCCCTCCCTTCTTCAACCGCCTTGGCGTAGCGACTCGTTCGGAGGTCAGATTACGCGAGCGGCTTGCAGCGACTGAAATTTATGGCCTACCGTCAGTCACGCGACGCACACGCTGCGAAATCCCGGGGCACCGGAAGCGCACCGCTCCGTCCCGCCACGACGGCTGCGGCAGGCCACCGCCCCTCGAACCGCGACCACCCCTTGAGCCCGAACGGAGTTCACCCATGCCCGAAACCACGCAGACCACCCCCACCGACCCCTGGGAGTACTGCCTCTACATCCCCAACGACCCCCGCGCCGTCACCGTCAGCCGCCGCACCCTTCGCCTCATCCTCACCATGCACGGGCTGATCCGCCTCGTCGACGTGGCCGAACTGCTCGCGACCGAGCTCGTCTCCAACGCCGTACGGCACACCAAAGGCCCCGCCGCCCTGCGGGTGCGCTGGGCCGCCGGGGTGCTGCGGATCGGGGCGTGGGACGCCGACCCCGCGCCGCCGGAGCCGCCGGTGCCGTTGGAGCAGGTCACCGACCTGGAGGAGGGGCGGGGGCTCGGGCTCGTGCGGGCGTGCGTCGACCTCTGGGGGTGGCAGCCGCTCGCCAGGGAGGGCAACCGCGGCAAGGTCGTCTGGTGCGAGCTGGCCGCCGCCTGATCCGCTGCTGCCCCGGCTACCGCCCGTACGGGTATCCGTACGGCTGACCCTGCGCGGGCGCGGACGGAGCCGGTGCCGCGTACGGAGCCGGTGCCCCGTACGGCGGTTGCGCCCCCTGCTTCGGCCCCTGGCCGTCGAAGACGGCGAACAGCAGCATGGCCGTCGCCACCAGCAGGCACAGCACGGCGACGGCGCCCAGGATCGGGTCGCCGTCACCGCCGGACGTCCAGGACGCCCACGGGAGGGTGACGCACTCGTACAGGACGAAGGCCGCGAACGCGCCCCAGTCCGAGAGCCGGCGGCGGCGGATCGCCACGTACAGGAACGGGACCCACATCAGCAGGCCCAGTGAGCCCCAGGCCAGGACCGACCAGGCGATCCGCTGGAGCCAGCCGGCCTCCAGACGCTTTTCCATCTCCACCCCCACCTTCGCCCCCCACGGCATTGCAGGGGGCAAGAGTAGGGCACGGTCAGGACGTCTTCTTCAGGGATGCGACGATCCGCTGCGTCAGCTTCTTCGCCGTGGCCGCGCCGTTGTCGTGGCCGTCCGTCGAGAGCACGCTGACGAGGTTGGTGCCGACGCGGGCGGCGACGAGCGTCGTGCCGTTCTCCCAGGAGGGGTTCGTCAGCGTGATCGTGCAGGCCTCGTCGCCCAGGCCGGGCGTCGCCTGCCCGGCGACCTTCACCTTCGAGTGGGTCTGGGAGTCGGTGAAGGTCGCGCAGTCGGTGGTCGCGATCCTCTCCACGTCCTTCAGCACGCTCGCCGCGGTCGTGCCGCGGTAGGTGTCGATCTGCTGGGCGACCTCCTCGGACGTGTTCTTGCTGACGTAGTCGCCCTGGGCGAAGGACACCCCGGCGACACCGGTGATGTCGATCCAGGACGTGCCCTCCAGCCTCGCGCAGTCGGGCTGCGCCGGGCTCTTGGTGGCCGGCGGCTGGTACGTGTCCCCGCTGTCCCGGGTGGCGTCGGGGTCGGAGGCGAAACCGGCCGGGAAGAACGACGCCGGGGCGAGCGCCTTCTTCAGCTGGGCGCCGGTGAACAGGCCGGCGTTCGGGTCCTTGGAGTGCGACGGGGACGCCGTGGCCTTGGCCGAGGTGCCCGATGTGGAATCGGTCGAGCCGCAGGCCGCCAGGACCAGGGGAAGCGCGGCCACGGCGACGACGCGCGCGGCGCGGGACGGGATGTGCATGCAAGTCCTTCTGAATGAGCCAGCAGGGTGGCCAGCGGACCATACGACGCTCAGGGGGCGCACAGTTCACGCACAGGTCAGGGGTTCGCCAACAGCCGGTCAAGGCCGACGGGTTCGCGTCCCGGGCGCCGGAGCGCCATCGCCGGCACAGATGTTTTTGCCGTTACTTGTGATAATCATGTGCTGATCCAGGGGCTCCGTTTCCCGTTCACAGGAACCGCATCGGTTACCTTGCGATCCGCTTCAGGCGCCGGGGGGAGTGTCCGCAGCAGGACGCACGCGCCGTATCAGGGGGCCCAGCAACGTATTCCAGCGGACGTACGTCGCGCGACCGTCGCCGTACGCCGATCCGACACGCACGCGTGCCCGTGCGCGCACGTACGCGCGCGCGTGCACACAGCCACAGACAGGGGTGGGGATGGCCGAGCACCGGCAGTCCAGGAAGCGCAGGTACATCACGTGGGGAGTGGCCGGTGCCGCCGTTCTCGCGGGCGCCGGGATCGCGGCGCAGACCTCGATGGCCGCCACGACCTGGCCGGCCCAGAGGACGTTCACCGGACGCGCCTTCGACACCTGCACCGCGCCCTCCCTGTCCACCATGAAGGCCTGGCACACCGGCTTCTACGGCGCCGCGGCCGTCTACGTCGGCGGCAAGAACCGCGGCTGCTCCCAGCCCAACCTGACCGCCTCCTGGGTGAAGTCGGTCAGCTCCATCGGCTGGAAGCTCATCCCGATCTACGTCGGCGCCCAGCCGCCGTGCCAGACCAGCTCCAACCCGGAGAAGCTCACCGCCTCCACCGCCTCGACCCTCGGCACCAGCGACGCCAACGACGCCGTGGCCAAGGCCTCCGCGCTCGGCATGAAGGCCGGCAGCGCGATCTACCTGGACATGGAGCCGTACGACACCACCAACAAGTCGTGCAACGACGCCGTGCTCACCTATGTCCGCGCGTTCGACAAGCAGTTGCGCGCCAAGACCTACCGGGCCGGCTTCTACGGCTTCACCAGCTCCAGCGCCAAGGCCATCGCCACCGCGACCAACAAGACCGACCTGCCGGGCAACCTCTGGTACGCCCTCTGGGACAAGACGAACACCACCACCTCGGACTGGCCCTGGGGCTCCACCCAGTTCACCAACCACAGCCGGGCCCATCAGTACATGGTGAACAGCAAGGAGTCGCACGGCGGCGTCACCCTCACCGTCGACCGCGACGCGTGGGACGCGCCCGTGGCCATCACCGGCTGACCGTCGCGGAAGGACATGGAAAGGGGAGGGCGGAACAGATGAAACTGGCCTCGATCGGCAGGGCCGCCGTGCTGCGGCCGTACGTCAGGCTGCGGCCGTACACCGTGCGGGCCGGGCTGGCCGCGCTGCCCCTTCTCAGCCTCGGCCTGCTGTGCCCCGTACCGTCCCTGGTGATGGCCTTGCGGGGGCGTGGCGGGGCCGGCTGGTGGCCCTTCGCGGCGTTCAGCGCGGTGCTGGCGGCCTGGGTGACCGAGCTGGCCCTGACCCCCGAGGACACCCACGGGCTGCTGTTCGCGGTGGACCTGCTGCTGATCTCGCTGTCGACGGCGGGTGCCGCGGTGCACGCGTGGACGGCGTGGCCGCGGCGGTCCGGCCGCCCCTGAACCGGGGAAACGGCGGGAACCGGCGGCCCGGCTACGGCCCCGGCAGGAGAGCGGTCGGACACCGGCCCGGCAGGAGAGCGGTCCGACACCGGCCCGGCAGGAAAGCGGGAAGAACGTGAGCAAGCAGGTCAGACAGGTGACGCAGGCGCGTCCGGCCAAGGAGACGCAGGCGCCGGCGGGTGGCCCGCTCGCCGTGGCCGGGCGCGCCGCCGCCCGGCGGCTGCGCTCACTGCGCGGACGCGCCATCGCGCTCGCGGGGGGCGCGGTGGTCGTCGTCGGCGCGCTCGTCGTGACCGTGTTCCTGCTCTCCGGGCACGACGACCGCCCGCCGGTCCCGGACACCCGCGCCCGGCACTACACCGAGACCGACGCCTGCCTGCTCACCGGCAAGGACGGCATCACCGCCGGCACCGCCGCCGAGGTCTGGCAGGGCATGCAGGACGCCTCCCGTACCACCCACGCCCGGGTCAGCTACGGCCAGGTGACCGGCGAGCAGAGCGCCGGCAACGCGCGGCCGTTCCTCAACGGGATGGTGCAGCGCTCCTGTGACGTCGTCCTCGCCGTGGGCCGGCCGGAGGTCACCGCGGCGAGCGAGACGGCGCCGCACTACGGGAAGATCGGCTTCGTACTGGTCGGCGGCGGACAGTCGGGCGGACACACGGGCGGGAACGTCACCACGGTCCGCACCGGCGACGGACTGCGCGCCGACGTGGCCGCCGCCGTCGAACGGGCGGTGCGCGCCCGCGGCTGAGCCGCCCGGGAGGCGCGGCGGTGCCCGGAACCCCGGGCAGTACCTGAAACACCCCGGGAATCGTTGGTCGAATGGGTTGGCCGGAGCCCGCCCGCTGCCTAACATCGATCACCGCAAGACTTTGTGCACCGCCGCACAATCTCCAACGGGAGGTTCACTTGCACCGCCGCCGTCGCACCGCGCTCGTCCTGTCCGCCGCGATCGCCGCGGCTCCTCTCCTCGCCGCCTGCGGAAACGACGCGCACCCCGGCGCGGCGGCGGTCGTGGACGGACAGCGGATCACCGTCGCCCAGTTGCAGAGCCGGGTGGACGAGGTACGCCGCGCGCAGCGCGCCGCGGTGGCCGACGAGACGCAGTACGAGCAGGCCGTCGCCCGGACCGGCACGCTCGCCCGGGACACCCTGCACCAGATGGTGCTCGACCGGGTCCTGGACCGTGCCGCCCGGGACGCCGGGATCACCGTCTCCCCGCGCGAGGTGCAGGACATGCGCACCGGCCTCGAACAGCAGGCGGGCGGCTCCAAGGGGCTCGAGACGGCGTGGCTCCAGCAGTACGGGGTGCCGCCGCAGCGCCTCGACGAGAACCTCCGTCTCCAGGTCGAGGCCCAGAAGCTGGCGATGGCCCTGCACACCGACACCAGCCAGCCGGCCTTCTGGAAGGCGCTGTCCACCGCCTCCGGCGAGCTCCACATCGACCTCAACCCGCGCTACGGCGCCTGGGACGTCGAGAAGGGCGGCGTCGACGCCAAGACCCCGTGGCTGCGGAACGTCTCGACGCCTGCGGCGCAGCAGGCCGCCTGAGCCCCGTGCGCGGCGGGGGGCGTGCGTTACGTTCGGAAGCGTGAACACCACCGACCACGCCTCCGCGACGACCCCGCCCGCCCCCGGCCGCATCGTCCTGCTCACCACCAGCCACCGCGTCGCCCCCGGGCTGCTGTCCTGGCCGGCCTGGCAGGCGCTGCGCACGGCCGACGAGGTGCTGTGCGCGGACGCCGGGCACCCGCAGCTGCCGTATCTGCGCGAGGCGGGCGTGGCCGTGGCCGAGGCGTCGCCGAGCGCCGAGGAACTGGTGGACGCCTGCGCCGGCGGGCGCACGATCGTGGTGGTGGCGACCGGCGAGGGCGAGCCCGCCCTGACCGACGGCCTCGCCCGCCTCGCCGGCTCCGGGCGGGCCGTCATGCCGGAGCTGGAGCTGCTGCCCGCCTCCTACGACCTGCCGGGCGCCCGCCTGCTCGACCTCGTGCAGGTCATGGACCGTATCCGCGCCGAGTGCCCGTGGTCGTCCCGGCAGACCCACCGGGGACTGGCGAAGTACGCCATCGAGGAGGCGTACGAGCTGGTGGAGTCGATCGAGGAGGGCGAGCGGGAGGAGCTGCGCGAGGAACTGGGCGACGTCCTGCTCCAGGTCGTCTTCCACGCGCGCATCGCCGAGGAGGACCCGGACGAGCCCTTCTCCATCGACGACGTGGCCGGCGGCATCGTCGCCAAGCTGATCCACCGCCATCCCCACGTCTTCGGCGAGGAGACGGCCACGACGCCGGAGGAGGTCAAGGAGCACTGGCTGCGCACCAAGGCCGAGGAGAAGCGCCGCACCTCCGTCACCGAGGGCGTCCCCCTGCACCAGCCGGGCCTCGCCCTCGCGGCCAAACTGGCCTCCCGCGTGCGCACGGCGGGCCTGGAGGTCCCCTTCCCCGAGGGCGAGGGCATCGGCTACGAGCTGCTGGCCCTCGCGGCCCGCGCCGAGGCGGAGGGCGTGGACCCGGAGGCGGCCCTGCGCGCGGCGGCGAGGGCGTACCGGGACGCGATCAGGGAGGCGGAAGACAAGTAGGGCCCCGCAGGGGCCCAAGAGACGCGGGGCCGTGCCGATGCGCGGCGGGGGCGAAAACCCCGAACGGCCACCCACGACTAGGGTCAGCCCCATGCACGACCAGCCGCCCACCGACCCCGCGGACACCCCGCCTCCCCTCTTCACCTGGGAGTTCGCAAGCGACCCCTACCCCGCCTACGCCTGGCTCCGCGAGCACGCCCCCGTGCACCGCACCCGCCTGCCCAGCGGGGTCGAGGCCTGGCTGGTCACCCGCTACGCCGACGCCCGGCAGGCCCTGGCCGACCAGCGCCTGAGCAAGAACCCGGCGCACCACGACGAGCCCGCGCACGCCAAGGGCAAGACCGGCATCCCCGGCGAGCGCAAGGCCGAGCTGATGACGCATCTGCTCAACATCGACCCGCCGGACCACACCCGGCTGCGCCGCCTGGTCAGCAAGGCCTTCACGCCCCGCCGGGTCGCCGAGTTCGCGCCACGTGTACAGGAACTGACCGACGGCCTCATCGACCGGTTCGCGGCCCGCGGCACCGCCGACCTCATCCACGAGTTCGCCTTTCCGCTGCCCATCTACGCCATCTGCGACATGCTCGGCGTCCCGCGCGAGGACCAGGACGACTTCCGCGACTGGGCGGGCATGATGATCCGGCACGGGAAAGGCCCGCGGGGCGGGGTCGCGCGCTCGGTGAAGAAGATGCGCGGCTACCTCGCGGAGCTGATCCACCGGAAGCGTGAGGCCCTGCCCGCCGAGCCCGCCCCCGGCGAGGACCTGATCTCCGGCCTCATCCGCGCCTCCGACCACGGCGAGCACCTCACCGAGAACGAGGCCGCCGCGATGGCCTTCATCCTCCTCTTCGCAGGGTTCGAGACGACCGTGAACCTGATCGGCAACGGCACGTACGCCCTGCTCACCCACCCCGGGCAGCGCCATCGCCTCCAGGACTCCCTCGCCCGTGGCGAACGCGGCCCGCTGGAGACCGGCGTCGAGGAACTGCTCCGCTACGACGGCCCGGTGGAGCTGGCCACCTGGCGGTTCGCCACCCGGCCGCTCACCATCGGCGGACAGGACATCGCGGCGGGCGACCCCGTGCTCGTCGTGCTCGCCGCCGCCGACCGGGACCCGGAACGGTTCACCGACCCGGACACCCTCGACCTCGGCCGGCGCGACAACCAGCACCTCGGGTACGGGCACGGCATCCACTACTGCCTCGGCGCCCCGCTCGCCCGCCTGGAGGGCCAGACCGCGCTCGCCACCCTCCTCACCCGGCTGCCCGACCTCCAACTCGACGCCGATCCGGCCGACTTGCGGTGGCGTGGCGGTCTCATCATGCGAGGGCTGCGGACGCTGCCCGTCCGCTTCACCCCGGCAGGGCTTTCGTGACGGACGCAAAGGTGACACACGTTCAACTATGTGATCTTCACGTGATCTGCGCGGCATGAACTTGTGACGGAGGATCGTCAGCCGATACGTTCACGCATCAGCGTGGCGTACGAGCATCACCCGCCACGCCGGTCCCTGTCGTCGCCGAAAGGTCCTTGCATGCTCTCCGGGAACGGTCGCCACCGTCGCCCCCGTCAGGCTCCGGCCCTCTTCGTCACCGCCGGAGTGACCGGCTCCGCCATCGCCATCCCGCTGCTGGGCGCCACCGGCGCGCACGCGGCCGACGGCACCACGTGGGACAAGGTGGCGCAGTGCGAGACGGGCGGCTCCTGGAGCGCCGACAACGGCAACGGCTACTACGGCGGTCTGCAACTGACCCAGGACGACTGGGAGAAGTACGGCGGCCTCGACTTCGCCCCGAGCGCCGACCAGGCCAGCCGGTCCCAGCAGATAGCCGTGGCCGAGAAGATCCTCGACGACCGGGGCCCCGGCGCCTGGCCCACCTGCGGCCTGCTCTCCGGGCTCACCAAGGACTCCGGTGCCGCGAGGGTCGACACGGGTCTGGGCGACGGCTCGTCCTCGGAGTCCGGTTCCTCCGGCTCCTCCGATACGTCCGACTCGTCGCGTGCGTCGGGATCGTCGGGATCGGGTGACGCGTCCGGCTCGTCCGAATCGTCCGGTGTGGGCGACCCCGGACTCGATGACTCGTCGCGGGATGCCGGCAACCCGGGTTTCTCCGGATCCGCTTCGGATTCCGGCTCCGGTTCCGAATCCTCCTCTTCGGGTGATTCGTCCTCCGAATCCCCCGCGAATCCGTCCGATTCGCCCTCGAAGTCCGCCGAGAAGGGCGGCGCTCCCGACTCCGGCGCGACGCCCGGATCGGGTGCGGAGGGTGTCGCGACGCCCGAGGCGTCGCCTTCGACGGCCCCCAACCGTGACGACTCGGACAACTCCGGGCAGAGTGTCGGCTCTTCGGCCCTCGTCGACACCGGGGCCCTGGGCACCGGCCGGCACCGCGGCGGCAGCGCCGCCGAGGACTCGGCCGGGAGCCCGGCGACGGCCGGCGGCGGCCGTCACGCCTCCCGGGACGGCGACGGCACGCACACCGCCTCCGTCGACTCCTACACCGTCCGCGCCGGCGACTCGCTCGCCTCCATCGCCGACTCCCTTGACGTCCACGGCGGGTGGCACGCGCTCTACGACGCCAACGAGGCGGCCATCGGGTCCGACCCGAATCACATCGTCGCCGGTCAGAGCCTGGATGTCCCGGTCGAAAACGCCCAGAACTAGCGGGAGTTCACGTCACGCTTCGCGCCGAATGTCCCATTCGGTGAAAGTGTGGGATGAGTCTCAGAAGCCCTGATCGTCTTTGAAATCCGCTCGATCACGTGTCTACGGTCATGACCGCTCGCCACCGCGAGCCCCGGCTGCCGCAACGCCGAATCCTGCCAGCGGCCGTACGGGAACAGTCGTCGCGTCGAGCGCCGTAGGCAGGAGCGGGGGACCCAAGGTAAGTGCCGCACCGGACAGTTCGCCGGAGCGGCTCGGGGTGAAGCCGTGCCTCCCCAGGGGCACGGCCGGGCAACTCAACCGGCCCGAACCCGACAGCTCACCTCGCAGGCGTCGGTGAGGGGATCCATCCATGCTGTTTTCCGGCAAGGGCAAGCACCGTCGTTCCTCCAAGGCCACCCGCGCCATCGCACTCGCCGGTGTCGCCGGCGCCGCCGTCGCCGGCCCGCTGATGGCGGCCGGCAACGCCTCCGCCGCCACCGCCTCCGAGTGGGACGCGGTCGCCCAGTGCGAGTCCGGCGGGAACTGGTCCATCAACACGGGCAACGGCTTCTACGGCGGCCTCCAGTTCACCACCTCCACGTGGGCCGCGTACGGCGGCACCGCCTACGCCCCGCGCGCCGACCTGGCCACCAAGGCGCAGCAGATAGCCGTCGCCGAGAAGGTCCTGGCGGGTCAGGGCAAGGGTGCCTGGCCGGTGTGCGGCAAGGGTCTGTCGAGCACCCCGTACAGCGGTGCCGCGGCCTCCACCGGCAGCACGACGAAGAGCACCACGACCAAGAGCACGACGACCAAGAGCACCGCCACCCGCTCCACCGAGCAGCAGGCGGCCAACCGCTCCGCCACGCGTCCGGCCCCGAAGAAGACCGTCACCACCCCGACCGGCAAGAAGGTCGAGAAGGGCGACGGCGAGTACAAGGTGGTCTCCGGCGACACGCTCAGCTCCATCGCCGCCGAGCACCACGTCAAGGGCGGCTGGGAGAAGCTGTTCCAGCTGAACAAGGACATCGTCGAGGACGCGAACCTCATCTACCCCGGCCAGCAGCTGCACCTGAAGTAAGCAGGGGGCGGCGCGGGCCGCAAGCCGCAGGCCCGCCCCCCCGGTCCCGCGGGCTTCCCGTCCCGCGGGCCCCGTCCCCACGGACTCCCCGCCCCGGCGCGTGTTCCCCCGTACGCGCCGGGGCGGGGGCTTTTCTTCACCGGGCGTTCCTCTCGTCTTTCCGCATCTCCGCCCCGCCCCTTTGTTCCGAGCGGGAACAATGTGTACCGTCACCCTGTCCACGGGACGGTCGGTCGGTCGGCCGGGGCCCCGGGACGGTTAGGCTCTAGTCGCAAGGCTCACAAGCCCCGCACTTTCAGCGTCACATCCACGAAGGAGATGCTCGTGCCGTCCATCGACGTCGTCGTAGCCCGGGAAATCCTGGACTCCCGAGGCAACCCCACGGTCGAGGTCGAGGTCGGCCTCGACGACGGCAGCACGGGTCGTGCCGCCGTCCCGTCCGGCGCCTCGACGGGCGCCTTCGAGGCCATCGAGCTGCGCGACGGGGACCCCAACCGCTACCAGGGCAAGGGTGTCGAGAAGGCCGTCCTCGCCGTCATCGAGCAGATCGGCCCGGAGCTGGTCGGCTACGACGCCACCGAGCAGCGCCTGATCGACCAGGCGATGTTCGACCTGGACGCCACCGACAACAAGGGCTCCCTCGGCGCCAACGCCATCCTCGGCGTCTCCCTCGCCGTCGCCCACGCCGCCTCCGAGGCCAGCGACCTGCCCCTCTTCCGCTACCTGGGCGGCCCGAACGCGCACCTGCTGCCGGTGCCGATGATGAACATCCTGAACGGCGGCTCGCACGCCGACTCCAACGTGGACATCCAGGAGTTCATGATCGCCCCGATCGGTGCGGAGTCCTTCTCCGAGGCCCTGCGCTGGGGCACCGAGGTCTACCACACGCTGAAGAAGGTCCTGAAGACCAAGGGCCTGTCCACCGGCCTCGGCGACGAGGGCGGCTTCGCCCCGAACCTCGGCTCCAACCGCGAGGCCCTCGACCTCATCCTCGAGGCCGTCAAGCAGGCCGGGTACGTCCCCGGTGAGCAGATCGCCCTGGCGCTCGACGTCGCCGCCTCCGAGTTCTACAAGGACGGCAAGTACCTCTTCGAGGGCAAGGAGCGCTCCGCCGCCGAGATGACGGAGTACTACGAGGAGCTCGTCGCGGCCTACCCGCTCGTCTCCATCGAGGACCCGCTGTTCGAGGACGACTGGGCCGGCTGGAAGGTCATCACCGACAAGCTCGGCGACAAGGTCCAGCTGGTCGGCGACGACCTGTTCGTCACCAACCCCGAGCGCCTGGCCCGCGGCATCGAGGAGGGCACCGCCAACGCCCTGCTGGTCAAGGTGAACCAGATCGGCTCGCTGACCGAGACCCTGGACGCCGTCGAGCTGGCCCAGCGCAACGGCTTCAAGTGCATGATGTCCCACCGCTCCGGCGAGACCGAGGACGTCACCATCGCCGACCTGGCCGTCGCCACCAACTGCGGTCAGATCAAGACCGGCGCCCCGGCCCGCTCCGAGCGCGTCGCCAAGTACAACCAGCTGCTGCGCATCGAGGAGATCCTCGACGACGCCGCCGTGTACGCCGGCCGCAGCGCCTTCCCGCGCTTCCGCGGGCACGTCGAGGTCTCCAAGGGCTGACCTCCACCGGGCTGAGTCTTAGCCAGTCGTCCGTACGTCCCCGTACCCGGTCCCGTACCGTGTCCGGGGACGTACGCACGTGTGAAGGGGAGGCGGGACCATGGCCGTGAAGGACCGGAATGACCGGGACCGGTTCTCCACCGCGACCAGGCTCAGGCTGCTCGGCGAGCAGACCGCGGCCCGCGTCTACCGCTCCCAGACCCGGCGTCAGGCCCGCCGCTCCCGGCTGACCGGGCGCGCCGCGCTGCTCGCGCTCGTGGTCTGCTCGCTGGTGGTCGCCCTGGCCTACCCGATGCGGCAGTACGTCGGCCAGCGCGCGGACATCGCCGACCTGAAGCGGCAGAAGCGGCAGGCCCAGGAGCGGGTCGAGCAGCTGCGCGACCAGAAGGCGCGCTGGCAGGACGACGCGTACGCCGAGCAGCAGATCCGGCAGCGGCTGCACTATGTGCTGCCCGGGGAGACCGGCTACATCGTGGTCGACCCGGGAGCGGCCAAGCAGTCCCGCACCGAGCAGGGGACGGCCCGCCGCCCCTGGTACACCAACGTCTGGTACGGAGTCGACAAGTCCGACGCCGCCCACCAGTGAACCGACAGAGAGATGTCCCCACAGGCATGGAAACACCCCCGCCGCCCACCCCGCGCACCGAACCCACCGACGCGGACGTCGAGGCCTTCAAGCAGCAGCTCGGGCGGCCGCCGCGCGGGCTGCGCGCGATCGCGCACCGCTGCCCGTGCGGGCAGCCGGACGTCGTGGAGACGGCTCCCCGGCTGCCCGACGGCACGCCCTTCCCGACGCTGTACTACCTGACCTGCCCGCGGGCCGCGTCGGCGATCGGCACGCTGGAGGCCGACGGCGTGATGAAGGAGATGACCGAGCGGCTGGCGAGCGACCCGGAGCTGGCGGCGGCCTACCGGGCCGCGCACGAGGACTACATCCGGCGCCGGGACGAGATCGAGGAGCTGACGGGCTTTCCGAGCGCGGGCGGCATGCCCGACCGGGTCAAGTGCCTGCACGTCCTGGTCGCCCACTCGCTGGCGGCCGGGCCGGGCGTGAACCCGCTGGGCGACGAGGCGATCGCCATGCTGCCTCAGTGGTGGCGCAAGGGTCCGTGCGTGACGGTGCCGGACGAGTCCGGGAAGAACGAGTCCGGAAAGAACGAGTCGGGGAAGAACGAGGAGGACGCCCAGTGAGCCGGGTCGCCGCCATCGACTGCGGTACGAACTCCATCCGTCTGCTCGTCGCGGACGCGAACCCCGAGACGGGCGAACTCGTCGACCTGGAACGGCGCATGACGATCGTGCGGCTCGGCCAGGGCGTCGACCGCACCGGTCGGCTCGCGCCGGAGGCGCTGGAGCGCACCTTCGCCGCCTGCCGCGAGTACGCGCAGGTCATCAAGGAGTACGGTGCCGAGCGGCTGCGTTTCGTGGCGACCTCCGCCTCCCGGGACGCCGAGAACCGGGACGAGTTCGTGCGCGGGGTGGTGGACATCCTCGGCGTCGAGCCCGAGGTGATCACCGGCGACCAGGAGGCCGAGTTCTCGTTCACGGGTGCGACGAAGGAACTGACGGGGCGTGACCATCTGGACAGGCCCTTCCTGGTGGTGGACATCGGCGGCGGCTCCACGGAGTTCGTCGTGGGCGACGACCACGTGCGGGCGGCGCGCTCGGTGGACGTGGGCTGCGTCCGTATGACCGAGCGCCACCTGGTGCGGGACGGCGTGGTGAGCGACCCGCCCGGCGAGGCGCAGATCGCGGCGATAAGGGCCGACATCGACGCGGCGCTGGACCTCGTCGAGGAGACGGTCCCGCTGCGCGAGGCACGCACCCTGGTGGGCCTGGCGGGCTCGGTGACGACCGTGTCGGCGATCGCGCAGGAGCTGCCCGAGTACGACTCGGCCCGCATCCACCACTCCCGGGTCCCCCACGACCGCGTCCGCGAGATCACACGTGCGCTGCTGCACTCCACGCACGCCGAGCGGGCGACGATCCCGTCCATGCACCCCGGCCGCGTCGATGTGATCGGCGCGGGCTCCCTGGTCCTGCTGGCGATCATGGACCGGATCGGCGCGGACGAGGTCGTGGTCAGCGAGCACGACATCCTCGACGGCATCGCCTGGTCGGTGGCCTAGGCGGGCTGCCCACCCGCTGGGGGCCCGCCCGCCGGGAACCCGGCCGCCGGGCTCCGCTCCCTGCATGTATGCTACTGCTCGGTAACATCTCTTGAGCAGGGGCGACGCCGTATGAGCGGGGTCGGCTCGGCTCTTCGGGCGACCGGGTGACGTCCCGTCGGGAAAACTTCGTGAAGTTCTTCACAAGGAATTCGGTCCGAGAGGTGGGTCCGGCGGCCTTCACGTGGCCTTCCGGGGTCCCTGCGGGCCGTCGGGGGCGTGGGGAAGGGTGCCCGCGGAGGATTCCGCAAGGGTCGGACGGAGCCCCTCGGTGAGGGCCGTGAGGACTCGGAGTGGCAGCTCACGCGCCCTTGACAACGGTCTTTACCGGGCGCCGGCCCCGTTCCGGTGCCATGACCTCGGTCATGTGGGTCGCGGAGTTTAGCACAGGGCCTGTCGAAGCTTGTGAAGGGGCGCACGAGCCACCCCCCTGAGCCGGGTGGATACTCGATGGCATGAGCACCACGGAGCGTCCCAGGATCCTCGTAGTAGGCGGTGGGTACGTAGGCCTGTACGCAGCTCGGCGCATCCTCAAGAAGATGCGCTACGGAGAGGCGACCGTCACGGTCGTCGACCCCCGGTCGTACATGACCTACCAGCCCTTCCTCCCCGAAGCCGCCGCCGGCAGCATCTCCCCTCGGCACGTCGTCGTCCCGCTGCGGCGCGTCCTGCCCAGGGCGGAGGTCCTCACCGGCCGGGTCACCATCATCGACCAGGACCGCAAGGTCGCCACGATCGCCCCGCTGGTGGGCGAGGCGTACGAGCTGCCGTTCGACTACCTGGTCATCGCGATGGGCGCGGTCTCCCGCACCTTCCCGATCCCCGGCCTCGCCGAGCAGGGCATCGGCATGAAGGGCATCGAGGAGTCCATCGGCCTGCGCAACCACGTGCTGGAGCAGCTGGACAAGGCCGACTCCACCACGGACGAGGAGATCCGCCGCAAGGCACTCACCTTCGTCTTCGTCGGCGGTGGCTTCGCCGGCGCCGAGACCATCGGCGAGGTCGAGGACATGGCCCGGGACGCGGCCAAGTACTACACCAACGTGTCCCGCGAGGACATGCGGTTCATCCTCGTCGACGCCGCGGACAAGATCCTGCCCGAGGTCGGCCCGAAGCTCGGCCAGTACGGCAAGGAGCACCTGGAGAGCCGCGGCGTGGAGATCTACCTCTCCACCTCCATGGACTCCTGCGTCGACGGTCACGTCGTGCTGAAGAACGGCCTCGAGGTCGACTCCAACACCATCGTGTGGACGGCCGGCGTCAAGCCGAACCCGGCCCTCGCCCGCTTCGGTCTCCCGCTCGGCCCGCGCGGCCACGTGGACACCGCGGCCACGCTCCAGGTGCAGGGCACGGACTACATCTGGGCCGCCGGCGACAACGCGCAGGTGCCGGACCTCGTCGGCCGCAAGGCGGGCAACGAGAACGCCTGGTGCCCGCCCAACGCCCAGCACGCGCTGCGCCAGGCCAAGGTCCTCGGCGACAACGTGGTCTCCGGCATGCGGGGCTTCCCGCAGAAGGAGTACAGCCACGCCAACAAGGGCGCGGTCGCGGGCCTCGGCCTGCACAAGGGCGTCGCGATGATCGTCATGGGCAAGATGAAGATCAAGCTCAAGGGCCGTCTCGCCTGGTACATGCACCGCGGCTACCACGGCCTGGCCATGCCGACCTGGAACCGCAAGATCCGCATCTTCGCCGACTGGACCCTCGGCATGTTCCTCAAGCGCGAGGTCGTCTCCCTGGGCGCCATGGAGAACCCCCGCGAGGAGTTCTACGAGGCCGCCAAGCCCGCGCCGGTCGCCGCCGCGAGCAAGCCGGAGGCGAAGGCCAAGGCCTCCTGACCGACGGTCACCGGTCCACCCCGAAGGGGCCGCCCGCCATCCGTGGTGCGGGCGGCCCCTTCGGCGTTCCCGGCGCGGCTCCGGGTCCCGAATGCGTGTGCGCTGCAACTGTTTTGCCCAGTCGTAACCCGCTTGCGGGACTGCGCGGAAGGCGTCCTGGTGTTTACGTGGTGGATGACATTCCGGCGTTCGTCGTCACGGAGGTGTGCACCATGCCCGACGCCGCGCTGCGGCTCACAGAACTGCTCGAACAGCTGCTGGGTGCCCCGCTACCGGTGCGTGTCCGCGCCTGGGACGGCTCGGAGTCCGGGCCGCCCGGGACGCCGACCCTCGTCGTTCGCAACCGCCGCGCGCTGCGCCGGTTGCTGTTCAAGCCCGGCGAACTGGGTCTGGCCCGCGCCTGGGTGGCCGGGGACCTGACCGTCGACGGCGACCTCTACACCGCCCTGGGTCTGCTCTCCGGCCTGATCTGGGAGCGCGGGGAGGACGCCCGGGGCCTCGCCGGTACGCTGCGCGACCCCCGGGCGCGGGCCGCCGCCCTGGGCCTGGTGAAGCTGGCCGGGCCGCCGCTGCCGCCCGCCCCGCCGGCCGAGGAGGTCCGCCGCCCCGGCCATCTGCACACCCGGCGCTCGGACAAGCGCGCCATCAGCCACCACTACGACGTCGGCAACGACTTCTACGAACTCGTCCTCGGCCCGTCGATGGTGTACTCCTGCGCCTACTGGCCGGCCCCCGAACCCGGCGCCACCCTGGAACAGGCCCAGCACGACAAGCTGGAACTCATCTGCCGCAAACTCGACCTGAAGTCCGGTCAGCGTCTCCTCGACGTCGGCTGCGGCTGGGGCTCCATGGCCATCCACGCGGCCCGCGAGCACGGCGTGAGCGTCGTCGGCGTCACCCTGTCCCAGGAGCAGGCGGCGTACGCCCGCAAGCGCGTCGCCGACGAGGGGCTGACCGACCGGGTGGAGATCCGCGTCCAGGACTACCGCGACGTGGCCGACGGGCCCTACGACGCGATCTCCTCCATCGGCATGGCCGAACACGTCGGCGCCGCCCGCTACCTGGAGTACGCGAACGACCTGTACGCCCTGCTCAAGCCCGGCGGACGGCTCCTGAACCACCAGATCGGCCGCCGCCCGCAGCGTGACGAGTCGGCGTACCACGTGGACGAGTTCATCGACGCCTACGTCTTCCCGGACGGCGAACTCGCCCCCATCGGCACCACCGTCACCCAGCTGGAGCGCGCCGGCTTCGAGGTGCGTGACGTGGAGTCGATCCGCGAGCACTACGCGCTCACCCTGCGCCGCTGGGTCGCCAACCTGGAGGCGAACTGGGCGCGGGCGGTGCGGCTGACCAGCCCCGGCCGTGCCCGCGTCTGGCGGCTGTACATGGCGGCCTCCGCCCTCGCCTTCGAGCGCAACCGCATCGGCGTCAACCAGGTGCTGGCCGTGAAGACCCCCGAATCCGGTGACTCGGGGATGCCACTGCGGGCCCGTACGTGGGGTGCACCGGGCACCTGACGGGCAACGCGTCCCTACGCCGATGGGCCCCGTTCCGCCGAGGAACGGGGCCCATCGCGCAGCCGCGCCGCTACTCCGACTTGATGGCTTGGAGCATGTTCAGCCGGGCCGCCCGGCGGGCCGGCCACAGCGCGGCCAGCACGCCGACCGTGGCCGCCAGCAGCAGGAAGACCCCCATCCGGACCCAGGGCAGCACCAGTTCGTACGTCGTCATCCTGGCGCCGAGCAGCTGACCGGCCGCCCAGCCGAAGAACACGCCCAGGCCGATGCCGAGGACCCCGCCGAACAGGGAGATCACCAGGGACTCCAGGCGGACCATCCGCTTGATGCCCTTGCGGTCCAGGCCGATCGCGCGGAGCATGCCGATCTCCTGCGAGCGCTCGAACACCGACATCGCCAGGGTGTTGATGACACCGAGGACCGCCACGATCACCGCCATGGCGAGCAGGCCGTAGAGCATGTTCAGCATCAGCGTGAAACTGCGCGCGATGGTGTTGGAGATGTCCTTCTTGTCCTGGACCTTGATCGCCGGGTTGGAGCCCAGCGCCTCGACCAGCCGGTCCTTGGCCGCGCCGGACGCGCCGTCGGCGGTCTTCACCATGACCTGCATGTCGGTCGGGTCCGACTGGTGCGGGGTCAGGGTGGCGTTGTCGAGCATGATCCCGCGGATCATCTCGTTGCCCTCGTAGACGCCGGCGACCGTCAGCTTCTGCTTCTTCCCGTCCTCGTAGGAGACGGTGAAGGCCGAACCGGCCGTCCAGTGGTGGTCCTCGGCGGTGTCCTTGTCGACCACGACCCGGGTGCCGCCGACGGAGAAGGAGCCGTCGTCGACCTTCAGATCGGTCAGCCGGCCGATCACGGCGCCGTTCACGCCGGTCAGGTACTCGGTCTCGCCGTCGATGCGGGAGGGCGCGTTGCGCAGCGGGCTGGTGGCGGTGACGCCCTCGGTGGCCTTCAGCTTCCGGTCGACGTCCAGGGACAGGCCGTTGCCGTTCGCCATCGACACCACGTAGTCGGCGCGGATCGAGGAGGACGCCATCCTGTCGATCGCCTGCTGGAGGCTGCCCGCCATGACCGTCATGCCGGTGATCAGGGTCAGCCCGATCATCAGCGCGGACGCGGTGGCCGCCGTACGGCGCGGGTTGCGCACGGAGTTCTGCCGGGCCAGCCTGCCGGAGACGCCGAAGACGCGCAGCACGGGGTCGGCGGCCGCGATCAGCGGCCGGGACAGCAGCGGGGTCAGGACGAACACGCCGATGATCAGCAGCACCGCGCCGAGGCCCATGGGGGCCTGCCCGGTGTCGCCGTCCATCTTGGTCGCCGCCAGGATCACCACGACGCCGGCCGCCGAGAACAGGGCGCCGAGGGTGTTGCGCAGCACCAGCGACTTGGTGGTGGCCTGTGCGTGGACGCTGCTCATCGCCGCCACCGGCGGGATCTTCGCGGCACGCCGGCCGGGCAGCCACGCGGCGAGCATCGTCACCAGGATGCCGACCGCGAGCGCGGTGGCGACGGTGCCGGGCGTGACGACCAGCGGCCCGTCCGGCACGGTGGCGCCCAGCGACCCCAGCAGGGACCGCAGCCCCGCGCCGATGCCGATACCGGCGACCAGACCGGTCACGGCGGCCACCGCGCCCACCACGAACGCCTCGATCAGCACCGAGCGGGTGACCTGCCGGCGGGAGGCGCCGACCGCGCGCAGCAGCGCCAGTTCCCTGGTGCGCTGGGCGACCAGCATGGTGAAGGTGTTGGCGATGATGAACGTGCCGACGAACAGCGCGATCCCGGCGAAGACCAGCAGGCCCTGCTTCATGCTGCTCATGGACGAGGAGATCGCCTGCGCCTGGTCGTCGGCGAGCTTCCGGCCGGTGGTGGTCTCGGTCTTCCCCTTCGGCAGCGCCTCGTCCAGTTGCGCCTTCAGCGCCGTCTGGCTGGTGCCGGCCTTGGCCTTCACGTCGATCTCGTCGTACGTGCCCGGCTTGCCGAACAGCTTCTGCGCGGTGGCCGTGTCGAACAGGGCGAGGCTGCCGCCGGCGGCGACGTTGCCGTCGTCGGTGGTGAAGATGCCGCTGACGGTCGGGGTGAGGACGGGGCCGTCGACGGAGATCCGCACCGTGTCGCCGACCTTGTAACCGGTCCGCCGGGCGGTCTCGGAGTCGATGAGGACCTGGCCCTCGCCGTGCGGGGCGGTGCCGTCGGTGAGCGGGTAGCGGGGGTCCTTGCCGCCCCAGTAGTTGCCGCCCTCCGACTGGAAGCCGCCGCCGATCAGCTTGCCGTCCTTGTCGGCGATCGCGGTGAAGCCGCGCACGACACCGAGGGCGGAGGCCGCCCCCGGCACGTGGGCGCTCCGCTCCAGCGTCGCCCGGGTCAGCTCGGGCGTCCTGCCGACCCGGTCGCCCTCGCTCTTCTGGTGCTTGGCCTCGACGGCCACGTCGACATGGTCGAAGCCCTTGGCGGCGCTGTTCTGGAAGGCGTCGGAGATGGTGTTGGTGAAGACCAGGGTCCCCGAGACGAAGGCGACGCCGAGCATCACGGCGAGCACGGTCATGAGGAGCCGGGCCTTGTGCGCAAGCACGTTGCGCAAGGCGGTGCGGAACATGGGGTTGTCTCTGTCCAGGTGTACGAGGTGGGGGAGGGGCTTGTCCGGGGAGGTCAGCTGGTGCGGCCTTTGGCGTCGAACTCGGGGGTCTGGGGGTTCCCCCCAGGGAGATTCCGCATCCGGTCCAGCACGGAGTCGGCCGTCGGCCCGTACACCTCGTCCACGATCCGGCCGTCCGCGAGGAACACCACCCGGTCCGCGTACGCCGCCGCCACCGGGTCGTGGGTCACCATCACCACCGTCTGGCCGAGTTCGCGCACAGAGTTGCGCAGGAAGCCGAGCACCTCGGCGCCCGAGCGCGAGTCGAGGTTTCCGGTGGGCTCGTCACCGAAGATGATGTCCGGCCGGGAGGCCAGCGCCCGCGCGACGGCGACGCGCTGCTGCTGACCGCCGGACAGCTGCGAGGGCCGGTGCCCCAGCCGGTCGGCGAGCCCGACCATCGCGATCACCGTGTCCAGCCACTGCTTGTCCGGCTTGCGGCCCGCGATGTCCATGGGGAGCGTGATGTTCTCCAGGGCCGTCAGCGTCGGCAGCAGGTTGAACGCCTGGAAGATGAAGCCGATCTTGTCCCGGCGCAGCCGGGTGAGCTGCTTGTCCTTCAGGGAGCCCAGCTCGGTCTCGCCGATGCGCACGGACCCGGAGGAGAAGGTGTCCAGGCCCGCCACGCAGTGCATCAGCGTGGACTTGCCGGACCCGGAGGGGCCCATGATCGCGGTGAACTCGGCCTGCCGGAAGTCGACGGAGACCCGGTCGAGGGCGACCACCTGGGTCTCGCCCTGTCCGTAGATCTTCGACAGATCCGTGGCGCGCGCGGCCACGGCGGTGGCCCGGCCGGCGATGGAAGAGGTGGTCACGGGTGAACGCTCCTGACGGGACGACGGATGATCTCGGGTTCTCGAGGCTTGGGTTCTCGAGGTCTTGGGTTCTCGAGGTCTTGGGTTCTTCGAAGTCTTGGGGTTCCCGAGGCCTCGGGGCGCTCGGGCTTCTCGGGCTTCTCGGGGGTATGACCATCGTCGCCGCCGCACGGGCCCACCGAGTCAGCCGCTGCTCCGGTTCCGGGGGGCGACTCGGGTCGGACCGCACACGCCCGTGTCATACCTGGGGATGACCCCGGTCCCTGAGACCCGTCAACGACGCTCCCCCGGAAGGGCGGCGTCGAGACCGGGTGGAGTGGCGTTGCCCGGACGGTGAAATTCCGTCATTCCGCGTGCGCGGGCGGACTCGGCCCGTAAGGCTGTTGGCAGGTGCCGACCGGCCACGAGGAGTGCTGATGGACCCTCAGACGTCAATAAAATAAGACAACATAGGTCCGTCAGTCCGCTGTTCGGGGGACGCCTCCCGATAGGCTCGGAACCTCAGCGCGGAGCCCATGGCCTGCCCGGATGGTGGAATGCAGACACGGCGAGCTTAAACCTCGCTGCCCCTCGCGGGCGTACCGGTTCAAGTCCGGTTCCGGGCACCTACACGTTCACGGCACCTCGCCTGTCCGCGGGGCAGGGAGGTGCCCTTTCGTTGTCCGCGGGAGCGGGGAGGTGCCCTCCGTCCTCGGTGCGGGTGGTCAGCCCTCGTAGACCGTCAGGACGGCGCCGTCCATCTCGATGCGGCGGCCCGCGCGCATTCCGTTGCGGCGCAGGGTGCGCAGGCAGGTGTGGAACAGGACCAGCTCCTCCGCCTCCAATATCGCGGCGGCCAGGTCCAGGAGCTCGGCCAGTGCCTCGTCGGTGAGCACCTCGGGCAGTTCACCGGACAGCAGGACCATCGCGTCTCCGGCGGGATTCCGGACCACGGCCGTGGTCGGTCCGCCATGCACGAACAACACATGTCCCCCCTGGGAGCCCGGGGTCGTGCGGCTTTCGCGCCTCGGGCAGACGAGAGACTAGCGGCGGATCTCGATGGGTATCGGGTCGTCTGAATTCTTTTTCCGACTTGGCGGGAGAACGTCCGTTCGGTGCCGCCGTTGTCCGGCCCGTGCTCGGGACCGTCAGTTCTCCCGTGAGGCGCGGTCCAGGAGGGACTCCACCAGGGCCGCGACGTGGCGGCGGTCGTCGGCCGACAGCTTCTGCACGCTGGCGATGAGCAGGTCGACCTCGGGGTCCGCGGGGCGGGACGCCTCCCCGTCGGCGCCCGGGGTGGCGGAGGGGCCGTAGACGTGGATGCCGCAGGCCTCCGCGGCGGCCCGGCGGACGGTGTCCAACGGGAGTTCCAGGCCCTTGGACAGTCCTTCGAGGGTGGCCGGCTGGGGCATGCGCACCACGCGGTCGGCGGTGGCCAGGTGGTGGACCGTGGAGCGGGGGATGCCGCCGCGGCGCGCCACGTCGCCGTAGGACCAGCCCTTGCGGTCGAGGCGCTCACGGATCAACTGCTGCAGTGCGTTGGCCACCGGTGGTCACTTCCTGCTCGCCGCCTGGCAAAACCCGTGGGAACCCTCCACGTGGAGCCCGATTCTACGGGCGTCGGCGCACGTGGCCGAGAGGGGGATTCGTGGAGGGGGTTGCGCAAGTGCTTCACGAGGCCCTAGTGTCCAATCTCGTTGGACAGCTCGTCCGACCAAGTTGGACAGAGTCCGGGGGGAACCTGACTCTCTCCGACCGGACACGCCCATCCCTGAGGGGGAATTGACCATGATGGACGCCCACGAGCTCGAGGCCGAGTCCGCGGAGCTGCTGCCGGGCCGCGAGGCCCTCGGCCGGCTGAAGTTCAGCTTCACCAAGTCGGTGAACGTCACCAAGCACGTCGCCAACATCTCGGCCGCCAACCAGTCCGCCGCCCTGAACGACCACTCGTTCGGCTCCGTGGCCAGCTCCGGCGCCGGTCAGAGCATCAGCGTCAGCCAGTAACGCCTGCCCCACACCTACCCAGACACTTAGAAATCGGAAGGACGTCCGTCATGAGCATGGACATGCACGAGCTGGACACCGAGTCGGCGGAGCTGCTGCCGGGCCGCGAGGCCCTCGGCCGGCTGAAGTTCAGCTTCACCAAGTCGGTGAACGTCACCAAGCACGTGGCCAACATCTCGGCGCACAACGAGTCCGCCGCGCTCAACGACCACTCCGCGTGGTCCGCCGCCGAGTCGCAGGCCGTCCAGAGCATCAACGTCACGCAGTAGCGGCACCACGGCAGCGCCCCGAGCGGCGCTGCCGACGACGCCACCGGGGGCGGACCGCGCGGGGGGTACGACGCGGTCCGCCCCCGGAAGGATGACGTGGGGGGAGACCACATATGACGGTGCTCGGAGACGGGGCGCCGACACTGCACGACACGGGCCCGGTCCCCGGGCCCGGCGGCTGGCCGGTGACCTACGAGCAGGTGGCGACGGGCACCCTGCCGCTGGTCGGGCAGCAGCCGCCGCCGCTCGTCCCACGTCTGAGCGCGGGACTGCGGCTGCACGGCGAGTACCAGGGGTCGGGCTTCACCGAGCCCAAGTACATCGCCCGTCGGGGGGACGGGCAGGTCGTGCAGCTGTCACGGCTGCTGTATCTCGTCGCCTCGTCCATCGACGGCGACCGCGACACCGAGACCATCGCCCACCGCGTCAGCGCACGGTTCGGGCGCGAGGTCAGCGGCGAGAACATCCGCTACCTGGTCGAGAACAAACTCGAACCGCTCGGTGTGACGGTCCCCGACGGCCAGGAGAGCGAGGAGGTCGACGCACCGCGCTCCGACCTCCTGCTCGCCCTCAAGGGCCACCGGGTGATCTTCAACGAGCGCCGTACGGCGAGGATCGCCCGGACGTTCGCCTGGCTGCACCGGCCGGCCGTGGTCGCGCTGGTGCTCGCCTCGGCGGTCGTCATGGACGTCTGGCTGTTCGGCTTCTTCGGCGCGATCGAGCCGGTCCTGGAGGTCCTCGACCAGCCCGTCCTCATCCTCATCGTCTTCGTCCTCACCGTGGCCTCCCTCGTCTTCCACGAGTTCGGCCACGCCTCCGCCTGCAGATACGGTGGCGCCCACCCCGGGTGCATCGGCTGCGGGCTCTTCCTCATCTGGCCGTCGATGTACACCGACGTCACCGACGTCTACCGGATCGGCCGCGCCGGACGGCTCCGCACCGACCTGGGCGGGGTGTACTTCAACGTCGTCTTCATGCTCGCCATGGCCGGGGCGTACTTCGCCACCGGGGCGCCGTTCTTCCTGGCCGCCGTCTACCTCGGCCACTTCGAGATCCTGGAACAGCTGATGCCGGCCGTCCGCCTCGACGGCTACTACATCCTCGGCGACCTGGCCGGGGTGCCCGACCTGTACGGCAAGATCAAGCCGATCCTGCTGGGCCTGGTGCCGGGCAGGAAGGGCCGGGCCGCCCGCAAGGAGGTCGCCGGGCTGAAGAAGTCGGCCCGCACCATCGTCGCCACCTGGGTGCTGACGATGGTCCCGCTGATCGTCGGCGAACTCGGCTACGCCCTGTGGAACCTGCCGCGCATCATCACCACCATGATCCGGTCGCTGACCGAGCAGATCGCCGGCACCGGCTCGGCGTTCGTCGACGGGCGGATCGTCGAGGGCCTGGTCGGCCTCATCGGCTGCGTCATGCTGCTGTGCCCGATGGCCGGCGTCGTCTATCTCTCCGTGAAGCTCGGCGGGCGGCTCTTCCGCGCCGCGAAGCGGGCCACGGCGGGGCGGCCGGTCCTGCGGCTGGCGGTGTGCGCGCTGACGCTGGCCGGGCTCAGCGGGCTCGGCTATGCCTGGGTGTCCGGGATGACACCGCAGCCGCTGCCGAAGAAACCGCCGATCGCGCCGATCCTCCAGCCCGGGGTGTCCACGCAGGAGCCGCGGCCGCGGCACGCCTCGACGCCGGGAGGGCCGTCGTCGGGCGAGCCGTCCGGCGGGGCCTCCGCGGTGCCGTCGGGGACGGCGGGGACGGCCTCCGCCGGCACGGCGGGGCCCAGTGACGGACCGTCGGCGTCGGCGTCGGGCAGTGCGGCCTCCCCGGTCGAGGCGTCGGGTGCGGCCTCCGCGGAGCCGAGTGCCACGCGTCGGGAGGTGCCCAGCGGCGAGGGCACGGTGGGGGAGCCGGCGCCGTCCGTGTCGGCCGGGGGGTCGGTGCCGGAGGCTTCGCCCACGGCGTCCGAGAGCGTGTCGGCCGTGCCGAGCGAGAGCACATCCGCGGTGCCGCCGCCGTCCGGCAGCGGGTCCGCCAGTCCTGTTGCCGCCTCGCCCTGAGGGCGGGAGCGGTGCGGGCCGGTGGGGCTCGGTGGGGGGCGCTAGCACCGCTTGAAAGGCGCCGCTGCGCCCACCCGTGCCGCCCCGCGGCACGACTGCCCGCAGCTACGTCAAATTGATCGCAGGAGATACCCATGAGCAGTCATCGCAAGCCACGTTCCTCCAGTCGTCCCCTTACTCAGCGAGCCGTGCGGATAGGGCTGTTCGCCGCCGGGGTCGCCGGCGTGGCGACCGCCGTGCCGGCGCAGGCGGCGACCGCCGTGCCGCACGCCGCCGTTGCCTCCGACCACGTGTTCAGTCACGCCGACCGGGTGCACCACACACAGGCCAGGGACTCGTTCACCGTGCGCCAGTACGGCACGGTGAACGCCGCCGCCGTGCGCAACCAGGCCAACGCCGTCTCCGTCGGCTGCTCGGCCGACGACGCGTGCCGTTCCGTGGCGCTGTCCTTCCAGATCGTCACGTTCGCCGGCGAGCGCACGCACCTGAACGCGGTGAACCTCAGTGACGCCGCCAACAAGAAGTGCGCGGGCTGTCAGACCCTCGCCGGGGCCTACCAGTTCGTCGTCTCCACGCCGACCCCGATCACCTTCGACGCCGCCACCCGGCGCAAGCTCGACGACATCCACCGCCGGCTCGACGCGCTGACCCGTTCCTCGCTCCCCGCCGCCGAACTGAAGTCGCGGGTCGACGGTCTGGCGGCCGAGGTCGGCACCGTGCTGCACGACGCGGTCGCCGCCGCCCCGAAGGGCGAGGCGCCGCCCGCCGTGACCCTGCACCGCCACCTGGACGGCTGGCCGGGTCGCTGACCGGGCCGTAGTCGTCGCGGTCGTCCCCCTGGGCCGGCCGCCGGGTCCGCGACCGTGAACGCGGACCCGGCGGCCGGCCGTCGTCGTGTGCGGACGGGAACCATTGACATCGGGTGGGTGCGGGCGGAGACTCAGGCAAGGCGAGATCGGTGAACAAAACTTCACCACGCGAACAAGGCAACGACGCCCACCCGAAGGGAACGACCGATGCGCACCACCGTCGGCATCATCGGAGCCGGCCCGGCCGGCCTGCTCCTCGCCCGGCTGCTCCACAACGCCGGAATCGACTCGGTGGTCCTGGAGAGCCGTGACCGCGACTACGTCGAGCAGCGGCAGCGGGCCGGAATCCTGGAGCAGGGCACGGTCGACGTGCTGCGCGCGGCCGGTGCCGGGGAGCGGATGGACCGCAGGGGGCTGCGGCACGACGGGATCGAGCTGCGGTTCGACCGTCGCCGGCACCGGGTGGACTTCCCCCGGCTGACCCGCGGGCGGTCCGTGATGGTCTACGCCCAGACGGAGGTCTGCAAGGACCTCATAGCCCTCCAGCTCAAGGAGGGCGGACCGCTGCTGTTCGAGGCGGAGGCGCTGGCCGTGGAGGACGTGGAGAGCGACCACCCGGCCGTCCGGTTCCGCCACGGCGGGCTCGAGGACGTCCTGGAGTGCGACTACGTCGTCGGCTGCGACGGCTTCTGGGGAGTGTCGCGGAAGGCCGTCCCCGCCGCCCTCTCGCGCGTGTTCGAGCGGACGTACCCCTTCGGCTGGCTCGGCATCCTCGCCGACGTCGCCCCCTCCCACGACGAGCTGGTCTACGCCCGCCACGACCGCGGCTTCGCGCTGCTGTCCATGCGCTCCCCCTCCGTGTCCCGCCTCTACCTCCAGGTCCCCGCCGACACCGACGCGAAGACGTGGGCCGACGACGCGATCTGGGACGAGCTCGAGCGGCGGCTGGAGACGGACGACGACTGGACGCTGCGGCGCGGACCGATCACCCAGAAGTCGGTCACCCCGATGCGCTCCTACGTCCACGAACCCATGCGCCACGGCCGGCTCTTCCTCGCCGGCGACGCCGCCCACATCGTGCCGCCCACCGGCGCCAAGGGCCTGAACCTCGCCGTCGGCGACGTCGTCACCTTCGCGCGGGCCCTGACGCACCGGCAGGAGACGGGCTCCACCGCACTGCTGGACGCCTACTCGCAGACCTGTCTGCGGCGGGTCTGGCAGGCCGAGCGCTTCAGCTACGACATGACGACGATGCTGCACCGTCACCCGGACGCCACACCGTTCGACGAGCGGCTGCAAGTGGCCCGCCTGGACCGGATCGCCTCCTGCCGGGCGGCCGAGACCGACCTCGCCGAGGGCTACACCGGGTTCCCGATCGGCTGACGGAGTGCTCCCGGATCCCCCCGGATCTCCGGCTGATTCCGGCCATGTCGCAGGTTGGTCATGAACGGGCCCGTCCGTGGCCGGGAATCACCGGCCCGCGTAGCGTGTTCCGCAGCAGGACGAGGGAAAGATCCTTCCCAGGTATTAGGGTCGATCCTTTGCCGTTCCATTACTCTTGAGCCAAGGTCGCGTCGTGTCGGCCATGGAGGAGTGAGATGAGGAGCAGAAACCCGGTCTTCTCGCGACGGGGATTCAGCCGCGACAACGGCTACGCGGGCTTCAACACCGCGCCGCAGGCCGGGGGCCCCGCTGTCGGCACGCAGGGCAATCCGTACGCGCAGGGCAATCCGTACGCCCAGCCGAGCGGCAACCCCTACGCGCAGAATCCTTACGCTCAGCAGGACCTTCAGTACGGCGCGCCGCCACAGGCCCCGGCCACCGCCGGCCGGATGACGATGGACGACGTCGTCGTACGCACCGCGTCCACGCTCGGCACCCTGGTCGTCACCGCCGCGCTCGCCTGGGCGCTGCTGCCGGTCGACGAGGCGCAGATCAGCCGGTCGTACGGCATCGGCATCGGTGCCGCGCTGATCGGCATGGTGCTGGCCTTCGTGCAGTCCTTCAAGCGCAAGGCCTCGCCCGCGCTGATCCTGGCCTACGCCGCGTTCGAGGGCGTGTTCCTCGGCGTCGTCTCCAACATCGTCGACACCCACATCGCGAACGGTGCGGCCATGCAGGCCGTGATCGGGACGATGGCGACCTTCGCCGCCGTGCTGGTCGCGTACAAGGCGGGCTGGATCCGCGTCAACCGGCGGTTCGCCGGCTTCGTGATGGCGGCCACGCTCGGCTTCCTGCTGCTGATAGTGGTGAACCTGCTGTTCGCCGCGATCGGCGGCGGCGACGGCCTCGGCTTCCGCAGCGGCGGGCTCGGCATCCTCTTCGGTGTCATCGGCGTCATCCTCGGCGCCTGCTTCCTCGCCCTGGACTTCAAGCAGGTCGAGGACGGCATCGCCTACGGCGCGCCGCGCGAGGAGGCCTGGCTCGCGGCCTTCGGCCTCACCGTGACGCTGGTGTGGATCTACATGGAGTTCCTGCGGATCATCGCGATCCTCAACAGCAACGACTAGCGGCCGTCCGCGGCAGCGACCGCCATCGGTCGTCCGCGGCGGTCGTCCGCGTGACGAAGGGCCCCGGCTCCCGCCGGGGCCCTTCGCCGTCCGCCGGTGCGCCGTGGCGCGCCTAGAGCAGTTTGCGCGCGGCCCTCCTCAGGTCGTACTCGTGGATGATCGCCTTGGCGTGGCCGTACGCGAGGTTGTGCTCGTGGCGGAGCCAGCTGAGCCTCTCCTCGAAGCAGAGTGCCGGGCCTTCTTCGACGGTGCGCAACCAGTCGGCGACTTCACGACCGGTGCACTGGGGGATGCGGGCGAGCAGGTTGCGGTGGGTCTCTTCGGAGAAGACTTGGGACATCGGCGCCTCCGGACGCGTTCGATGAAGCCGGTCCTTCACGTCACCGTGCCTGAGCGTTCGCGTATTGGCAACAGTCCTGGTACGGCGCGTAGTCTCGCGGCGTGGTTGACACGACATCTCTGACCCGGGCAGTGGATCACTTCGCCGACCGACTGAGGGCGGCGCCGCAGAGCCGGCTGCAACGGGCCGCCGCCGCCGAAGCGCTCGCGCTGGCAAGGGAGTTGGCCCGGCGGGCACAACTGCTGGAGGACCCCTCGGCGGAGCCGCGCGAGATGCCCGACGCCGGGATGTTCGCGGCCGCGGACCAGATCACCGTCGCCGGACACGACCTGGCGCTCGTACTCCAGAGCGAGGCCGAGGTCCAGGAGGCCGTCCGGCTGGTGGAGGAGGCACAGAAACGCGCGGGTGTGTGAAGCGCGCGGGCATGAGGAACGCGCGGGTGTGTGAGTCCGTGTGCGTCCCGGCCCCCGCGTAGCGTCGCGCCGGCGGCCCGGCACCGGACCGCCGCGCCGGTCGTTACAGCGAGGCGATGACCCGGTCCGCCAGGATGTACACGTTCTCCTCGCCGCAGGAGAAGGTCAGGGTGTAGGCGCCGGAGATGCCCGAGCCGCCCAGCAGGACCGGGGACCGGCCCGCGCGCAGGGCCTCGGCCAGGCGTTCGGCGGTCTCGCGGTGGCCCGGGGTCATGCACAGGGTCGTGCCGTCGGCGAAGACGTAGACGTCGAGGGTGCCCAGCGGGCCCGGGCGGACGTCGGCCAGCTCCACGCGGGAGGTCGCCAGTTCCTCCAGTGTGGCCACCGTGCGCTCGTGGTCGCCCACGACCGGGGACGGGTGCGGGGTGAAGTCCGGGTGCGAGGGGTGGCGGCGGCGGGCCGCGGCCAGCTCGGCGGACTCGCCGGATGTACCGCCCTGGGCGGCGTCCCTGCCGGGGAGGCCGGAGAGCTCGTCGGCGTCCGCTCCGGTCTCGGCGACCGGCTCCAGATGGTCGAAACCCGCGAAGTCGGCCTGACGGGGCAGGAACAGCTCGCTGTCGGGCAGCCCCAGCAGGGAGGGCGCGTCCGTGGCGTCCCGCGCTTCCTGGGCGGCCCAGAAGGCCCGCGCCTCGGCCAGCTCCCGCTCCCGCTCCTCCGCCAGCGCCTGGACCACGGCGGCGCGTATCTGCTCCGCGTCCGACTGCCCGCGGGCGGCGGGCAGCAGGGCCCGCGCCGTGGCGGCGTGGTTCTCGGCGAGCTGGTTCTGCAGGGCCGTGACCTGGCGGCGCAGCGCGAAGAGGGTGCGCAGGACGGCGACGCCCACGGCGCCGGTGGCAGCCGTGGTGAGCAGCAGGGCGATCGGCATGGCGCTCACTGACGTACTCCTGGGTTCAAGGTCGACCCCCGACTTCCTACCTCAGCTTGAAGGGCGGACTATCCAGCTGTCAGTGCGTAACGTCACCAATCGGGCATGAATGCGGCTTGTGCGGCGCTTGAATTGCCGGGCGTGACGCTGCTGACCTGCGAAGATCTCCTTCCCGGGGGAGATAGGTCACACTCTGGGGGAGATTGGATCACAAAACGGCCCGGAATCCGGGAGTTTCTTGGATTCCGGGCCGTTCGCTCACGCTGGGTGCTACGGCGGGCACTGACGGTCCTTCAGCCAGCCGTCCGGGACGGCCGGACGATCAGCTGAGGCGCTCGATGACCATCGCCATGCCCTGGCCGCCGCCGACGCACATCGTCTCCAGGCCGAACTGCTTGTCGTGCCACTGGAGGGAGTTGATCAGCGTGCCGGTGATGCGCGCGCCGGTCATGCCGAAGGGGTGGCCGACCGCGATGGCGCCGCCGTTGACGTTCAGCTTGTCGATGTCGATGCCGAGGTCGCGGTAGGAGGGGATCACCTGGGCGGCGAACGCCTCGTTGATCTCCACCAGGTCGATGTCGTCGATGGTCAGGCCGGCGCGCTTCAGGGCCTGCTTGCTCGCCTCGACCGGGCCGAGGCCCATGATCTCCGGGGAGAGGCCGGAGACGCCGGTGGAGACGATCCGGGCGAGCGGGGTCAGGCCCAGCTCGCGGGCCTTGGTGTCGGACATGATGACGACCGCGGCGGCGCCGTCGTTGAGCGGGCAGCAGTTGCCGGCGGTGACCAGGCCGTCGGGGCGGAAGACCGGCTTCAGGCCCTGGACGCCTTCCATGGTGACGCCCGCGCGCGGGCCGTCGTCCTTGCTGACGACCGTGCCGTCCGGGAGCGTCACCGGGGTGATCTCCCGCTCCCAGAAGCCGTTCTTGATGGCCTCCTCGGCCAGGTTCTGGGAGCGGACGCCGAATTCGTCCATCTCCTGGCGGGTGACGCCCTTCCAGCGGGCCAGGTTCTCGGCGGTCTGGCCCATCGCGATGTAGGCGTCGGGGACGAGGCCGTCCTCGCGCGGGTCGTGCCAGGTGGTGCCCTCCTGCTGGGCGACGGCCGCGGTACGGGCCTCGGCCTCGGCGAACAGCGGGTTGTGCGTGTCCGGCAGGCTGTCGGAGTTGCCCTTGGCGAAGCGGGAGACCGTCTCGACGCCGGCCGAGATGAAGACGTCGCCCTCGCCGGCCTTGATGGCGTGCAGGGCCATGCGGGAGGTCTGGAGCGAGGAGGAGCAGTAGCGGGTGATCGTGCAGCCGGGCAGGTGGTCCATGCCCATCTGCACGGCGACGATCCGGCCGAGGTTGTTGCCCTGCTCGCCGCCGGGCAGGCCGCAGCCGAGCATCAGGTCGTCGATGTCCCTCGGGTCCAGCTCGGGGACCTTCGCCAGTGCCGCCTGGATGATCGTGGCGGTCAGGTCGTCCGGGCGCAGGTCCTTGAGGGAGCCCTTGAAGGCGCGGCCGATGGGGGAGCGGGCGGTCGAGACGATGACGGCTTCGGGCATCACGGCTCCAGTGGCATGCGAGGTGTAAGGGGGCGGGGCTCATGGGGAAGTTACCCGGACGTATGGCCCGGGTCACGGGAACGGCGGTGTGATCCTCGCCGCAACTTTCTAAGCGCTTGCTTTTCCCTGAGGGTGCCTCGCCCTTGAGGGTGCCCCCAGGCGCGGGACGCCCCCAAGGGAGCGCGAGATCAGGTCGGGGCCTGGACCGGCGCGGGGTCCGGTTCCGCGACCCGGCGCCGCCGGCGCCGCTTGAGCAGGGCCCATGGACCCCGCGGCCCCGTCGGCATCGCGGCGGTGACCTCCGTACCCGCCTCCGACGCGGCCTCCGCCGCCGCCCGGGCCACCGGCAGGAACCCCTCGCGCCGCGACACGTCCGGCCGCTCCTCCTCCGCCGGCCACAGCCCCAGCACCGCGCACACCGTCGGCAGCACCGCCATCGCCGCCGTGGCGTACCCCTCGGCCGAGGGGTGGTAGTTGTCCGGGCCGAACAGCTCCCGCGGATTCGCCTCGAACTCCGGGCCGAGCAGATCGCCCAGCGACACGGTGCGGCCCCCCTGCTCCACCACCCCGATCGTCTGCGCCGCCGCCAGCTGCCGGGAGGCCCGGCGGGCCAGCCAGCGCAGCGGCTGCTGCACCGGCTCGATGGTGCCCAGGTCGGGACAGGTGCCGACGACCACCTCGGCGCCCGCGGTGCGCAGCCGGCGTACCGCCGCCGACAGATGGCGTACGGACTGGGTCGGGGGCATCCGGTGGGTGACGTCGTTCGCGCCGATCATGATCACGCAGACGTCGGGCGTCTGCGCCGGGTCGGCCGTCACCAGGGCCACCTGGCGGTCCAGGTCGTCCGAGCGGGCGCCGGGCACCGCGACGTTGCGCAGCAGCACCGGCTGCTCGGCCACCGCCGCCAGGCCCGACGCCAGCAGCGCGCCCGGCGTCTGCCCGGACCGGTGAACCCCCTGGCCCGCGGCCGTGGAGTCGCCGAGCATGGTCAGCCGCAGCGGGGGGTCGCCCGGAGCGTCGTAGACATGGCCGTAGAGGCCGTCCGCGACCGGCACGTGGTTGTCCGTGCCGTTGCCCACGTGGCGCTTGGCCAGCTGCACCTCGGCCAGCAGCAGCCCCATGGCCGCCGCGCCGGCCAGGCCGAGCCCGCCGCCGCCGTACGCGGCGCCGGCCGCGATCCGCCGGGCCACCCTCGCCCTCGACATGCTCGTCATGCCCGCCGCCACCTCCCGCAGAGCCGTACATCCACTCCTTGCCCCGTACCGACCGTCATCCAATCTCCACGAAGAGTGAACGACCGCCCCGCGCCCACCCCTGGCCTTAGGCTGGCGACACCACCACGACCACTTTGTGCAGCAACCGGAGACAACGGTGCGATTCCACGACTCGATGATCAGTCTCGTCGGCAACACGCCGCTGGTGAGGCTCAACAGCGTCACCAAGGGCATCAGGGCGACCGTCCTGGCCAAGGTCGAGTACTTCAACCCCGGCGGTTCCGTGAAGGACCGCATCGCCCTGCGGATGATCGAGGCGGCCGAGCAGAGCGGGGAGCTGAAGCCGGGCGGCACGATCGTCGAGCCGACCAGCGGGAACACCGGCGTCGGCCTGGCCATCGTGGCCCAGCAGAAGGGCTACAGGTGCATCTTCGTCTGCCCGGACAAGGTCTCCACCGACAAGATCAACGTGCTGCGCGCGTACGGGGCGGAAGTCGTGGTGTGCCCGACGGCCGTGGCGCCGGAGCACCCGGACTCCTACTACAACGTCTCCGACCGGCTGGTCCGTGAGACCCCGGGGGCCTGGAAGCCCGACCAGTACTCCAACCCCAACAATCCGCTCTCCCACTACCACTCCACCGGCCCCGAGCTGTGGGAGCAGACCGAGGGGCGGATCACCCACTTCGTGGCGGGCGTCGGCACCGGCGGCACCATCTCCGGCACCGGCCGCTACCTGAAGGACGTCAGCGACGGCAGGGTCCAGGTCGTCGGCGCCGACCCCGAGGGCTCGGTCTACTCCGGCGGCTCCGGGCGGCCGTACCTCGTCGAGGGCGTCGGCGAGGACTTCTGGCCCACCGCCTACGACCGCACCGTCGCCGACGAGATCGTCGCCGTCTCCGACAAGGACTCCTTCCAGATGACCCGCCGCCTGGCCAAGGAGGAGGGCCTGCTGGTCGGTGGCTCCTGCGGCATGGCGGTCGTCGCGGCCCTGCGCGTCGCCGAGCGCCTCGGCCCTGACGACGTGGTGGTCGTCCTGCTGCCGGACAGCGGACGCGGATACCTCAGCAAGATCTTCAACGACGAGTGGATGGCCGACTACGGCTTCCTGGAGGACGAGGGGCCCAGCGCCCGCGTCGGCGACGTGCTGCGCGACAAGGAGGGCGGCATCCCCTCCCTCGTCCACATGCACCCGGACGAGACCGTCGGCCAGGCCATCGAGGTGCTGCGCGAGTACGGCGTCTCGCAGATGCCGATCGTGAAGCCGGGCGCCGGTCACCCCGACGTCATGGCCGCCGAGGTGGTGGGCTCCGTCGTGGAGCGGGAGCTGCTGGACGCCCTGTTCACCAGGCGCGCCTCGCTGGAGGACCCGCTGGAGAAGCACATGTGCGCGCCGCTGCCGCAGGTCGGCTCCGGCGAGCCGGTCGCCGACCTCATGTCGGTGCTCGGCGCGGCGGACGCGGCGATCGTGCTGGAGGAGGGCAAGCCCACCGGCGTGGTCAGCCGGCAGGACCTGCTGGCGTTCCTGGCCAAGGCCGGGAAGCAGTGACGGAGAACGGGCGGTGACCCGCGGCTGAGGGGGAGTCGTGAAAGTGGTACGAGCGTGTCACGTGCGCGCAGTACCCGCTTAACACGGGTCCGGCAGAGTGGGGGATGTCGGCGGGAGGTGGGGGTGTCACCCAGGCGTCAAGCTCTGGGGGAGGCTTCCCTCCCGGTCGGCGACGTACGGCGGCAGGACCTCCGGAGCGGCTCCCGGACCTCCTGGACGCCATGGACGCGCAAGCCCGGTCCTGACCCGGCCCGCGTCCCCCGCGGGGACCGCCGTCGTCCCGCCCCCCAGCGATGGGGGTGCGGCGGTCCCCGCGTACCTCCGTGTCCGTTGTGTCAGTCCTCCCAGCGGTCGTCCTGGGAGGACCTGGCGCGGCGGGTGCCGAAGAGGCCGGGGTTGGTGCGCGCGGCCTGGACGACGTTGACGCCGACGATGCCGGCCCAGGCGGCGACGAGGCCGGGCAGGTGGGCGACGCCGCCGCCGATCGCGGACAGCGGCACGGCCAGCACCAGCGAGACGATGCCGAAGCCGAAGCGCTCGCCCCAGGTGTCGGTGGCCTTCGGCGAACGGGCGTCGCGGGCCACCGTCATCTGCTGCTCGGCGAGCTGCCGGCGGACACGGCGTTCGACGGCGCCGTCGATGCGCTGGTCCACCTTCTCCAGGAACGAGTCGACCAGCGCGGACTCGTAGTCCTCGCCGAGTTCCCTGCGGGCCTGCAGGGTGGCGTCGAGTTCCTTCTTCAGGTCGGTGTCACGCGCGTCCATTCCGCTCATGGCGACCAGGCTAGGGAGCCGGGCCGTCGCCCGCACTGGGGCTAGCCCCCGGCTTCGGCGGGGGAAGGCCGCCCGCCGCCGGCGGCGCCCGGGTGCGGCTGCGGTGCGGCGCGCGCCGACGGCGGTGGCTGCGTCCACGAGTAGCACACCGCCGGTCGCGACACGTGCGCGATCCGTCGCGCTTGGCCGATCCCTTGCCCGGCCTGTATGACCTCATGCAGAGTTCTTGGTGTCTGAATAGGAACTGGTCGGGGAGTACTCTCCCGGGTCGTCGACGACTTCTGGAGGGGGAGCACGTCATGAGCGGGACCGACAGCCCTGCCGCACGGCTGCAGGCGCTCTTCGAGGGGCACCGGCTCACGCCGACCCAGCGGCGCATCGCGCACAGCATGGTCCGGCGGGCCGCCGACGTGCCGTTCCTGTCGAGCGTGGAGCTGGCCGAGCTGGCCGGGGTCAGCCAGCCCTCGGTGACGCGGTTCGCGGTCGCCCTGGGCTTCGACGGCTACCCGGCGCTGCGCCGGCACCTGCGCGAGGTCGCGCCGGCCGAACCGGCCGCCGAGCCGGCGTCGCACAACGAGTACCAGCAGGCCGTCGAGGCCGAGATCGAGAACCTGCGGCACCTGGCGGAGGCGCTCGCCGATCCGGGTCCGGTGCGGCAGGCGGGCCGGATCCTCGCCGCCTCGCGTCCGCTGCCGGTCCTGGGGCTGCGGGCCGCGGCCTCCCAGGCCTACGGCTTCGCCTACTTCGCCGGCAAGGTCCACCCGGACGTACGGCTGCTCGACGAGGGCGGCACGATGATCCAGGACCGTGTCGACGCCGCCGTACGGGCGGGCGCGTCGGCGCTGCTGTGCTTCGCGCTGCCGCGGCATCCGCGCGAGGTGGTCGACACCCTGGCCTACGCCAAGGAGGCGGGGCTGACCGTGGTCACGGTCGCGGACTCGGCCTTCGCGCCGGTCGCGAAGTACTCCGACCTGCTGCTCCCGGCGGCGGTCGGCACCGGGCTCGCCTTCGACACGGCGTGCGCGCCGATGCTGCTCGGACGGGTGCTCCTGGAGGCCATCTGCGACGACCTGCCGGACGCGCAGGCGCGGCTGGAGGAGTTCGACTCACGGGCGGCGGCGCGCGGGCTGTTCGTGGACTGAACTCCTTCTCGGACCCCGGCCCGTCGTTCTCAGATTCGTCTCACGAAGGCTCGCTAGCCTGCCCGCCCGAACGAAGGTGTGCCGG